>JALEII010000034.1 GCA_022770345.1 Clostridiales bacterium
ATTTCCATTTTCCTTGGCGATGAGTTGACCGCTGTGCTGGATGCCATCGAGCATGACAAGCCCTACGCAGGTACAGAAAAGACCGTCCTGAAATTAGGCGCCCATGTGCTGCCCAAGTTCCCCAGAGACACCACCGACCGGAACCGGACCTCCCCCTTTGCCTTTACCGGCAACAAGTTCGAGTTCCGGATGCTGGGTTCCTCCAACAGCATTGCCTGTGCCAACATCATGCTCAATGCCTCCGTGGCGGCTTCTCTGAAAGAGTATGCAGACCGTCTGGAAAGCGCAGCGGACTTTGAAGCTGCCCTCCATGACCTCATTAAAGAAGTCATCGCCAAGCACAAGCGCATCATCTTCAATGGTAACGGCTATGACGATGCCTGGATCAAGGAGGCCACCGAGAAGCGGGGTCTACTGAACCTGCGGACCACCGCCGACGTGCTGCCCACCATTCTGGAAAAGAAGAATGTGGATATGCTCACGGGACTGAAGGTGTTCTCCCCGGCGGAAATCCGCTCCCGCTATGAAATTACCCTGGAGAATTACTGCAAGGCCGTGAACATCGAGGGCCGCACCATGGTGGACATGGTGAAGAAGCAGATCGCCCCCGCCGTGGAGAAGTACACCGGGGACCTTGCCGCCGCTGCCGCCAGCAAGAAGGCCGCCGTGCCGGGTCTGGCCCTGACCCATGAGACCAACCTGATCACCACGCTGTCCGGCCTGACCGACGAAATGGATAAGGCTCTGGCCGGTCTGGAGGATGCCCTCAGCGCCTACGCCGCCGAGAGCGACATCACGAAGGCTTCCTGCCTGATCCGGGACCGGGTCCTGCCCGCCATGGATGCCCTCCGGGCCCCCTGCGACAAGGCCGAGACCCTGACCGCAGAATCCTACTGGCCCTTCCCCAATTACGGCGATTTGCTCTTTGGTGTGCGGTAAGAGAAAACAAGTTTTTCAGCCGGGACCTGGTTCAGGTCCCGGCTTTCTACTATAATTTTATAGAAGTACATGAAATAGATACAAAATATATTGACAAATTTGCAACTGCAATGTACTATATAACCAGAAGTGGGACTGATAAGCGAAAGAGATAAAAATGTCAGGTTGTAAAAAAGACGATTTCAAAATGCGAAAGGAGTACAGAAAATATGAGCACACGAAATGTTTTAGTAGGCTCAATTTGTCCCTTGCTTCTTGCGTTGCTTTTATCTGCCTGCGCCAAGGGGCCAGAGCCCACGGTGCCGGAGGATACGACGGCTCCGTCTGCCACGGTTTCGGACACAAAGCCCACGACCCTGCCCACTACGGCCCCTACGACGCAGCCTGCGACGGAACCCACGGAGCCTCCTACGGAGAAGGCGATCCCCTGCACCGTCAGTGAGAATAATGGGGAGATTTCTGAGGAAGAGGCGGCTTATCAACTGCTGAAACCTTATACGGTCCGGGCGGAAGGAACGCCGGAGGAGGTCCTGTACGCCTTTGCATCTCAGGCTTACCCGGAGGCCCTGCTGTCCCTGCCGGAGGAGAACCCCTATAATCCACTGGAGTATAAGCTGCTGGAGTACGGCATCCGGGAGACCTTTGAAGACGGATTTGTCGGGTACATTCTGTACTGGACGGAACGTGGGTCGGCCCTGCCAATCGTCGATGCTGCTGCCTCCCGGCCTTATAAGACCGAAGAAGCATTCCGGGAAGCTTATCCGGACCTGGATTACAATGATGTGAACTGCGAACGGGTGGCCCTGGTGCCCCAAGGGGATGGAACCTGGGTGCGAGTTGGTGCGGCACCGATGCGGACACTGATTATAAGACGGAGAGACTTACGAAGCAGCGGGACCCCAAAAATAAATACACCATCGCCGGACAGAATACCCTGGCGCAGGCCCAGGAACTGATCGACCAGGCAAGGTCCGTGGAGGATGACCGGGAATCCCTCATCCAGCTGACGGAGGCGTTTTTCCGGTGCTTGCAGGCTGCCAATCACGCCGGTGCGCTGGACTTTGACTGGACGCTGTTCTTCCCGCAGG
>JALEII010000036.1 GCA_022770345.1 Clostridiales bacterium
CGGCCGGCAATGAACGCCAGTCGGCGAAGAAGTCAAAATGCACATCATTTCAGGCACAAGAACAACTGCATATTTCCGATACCTGTAAACCAGGAAAAACGTATGCGCTCGCTGGCAAACTCGCCAGCGGATTCCTTTGAGGCATTGAACGCAACAAAATTTTTATTTTGTTGCGTTCATCATGGGCTAGAATGGTCCGATTTCAAGCAGCCGGAAATTCCGAACTTTTCTCCCCTTTTTGACTTTCAACGTCTCTCACATAAAATGTCCCCCAGCTATGGACTGCTCCATAGCTGGGGGTTCGTCTTTATTTCGCCAGATTCAGCGGTTCGGCCAGAGAATCCGCAAACTGCTGGGTGCTGCTCATGCGTTCCATCTGTGTCAAGAGGTCTTTCATCGTTTGCAGATACGCTTTTGCCACGGGGTTGTCCCCGCCGTTCTCGGCCAGCTGAGCTTCACACTCCTGAATCTGCGCTCTCAGGTCTGCAATCTGCTTCTCAACGTCTCCGGTGTCCCTGGCAAGCCGGTCCTTTTGTACCAGAATGTCAACGCTTGTCCCAAACAGATACGCAAGCCTTACCAGAATCTCAGCCGGTGGTTCCGTCCGGCCTCGATTCCATACCCCTGAAGGGCAGTCCCCTTCCCTGCCAACAAAAATGCCCCGGCTGGGATTTCATCCGCAGCCGGGGCATAAATTACACTTTTACGGAATCAGGAACGGAGAAGATTCCCGTTTTTGTCGCAGGTCATGGTCAAATTAAGGGGTATCGTTCTCGTCCCCTTCGTGAGTTTTCCATTCAGCGTGACCGTCCCGCCGCCAGCAACCAGGTAGTTCTGCGTAAAACTCCATCCGTAGTATGTATCCGCTCTGGAAACCGTCTTGGAAACCACATAGACGCTTCTTCCATCACAATGGTAAGTTGCAGTAATTGCAATATCCGCTATTACACCAGAACTACCATCACTAATTCTCCAACTTTGTATATAGGTCTTTTCCGCAGAACGGGCAAAGCTGACATCCACGATTTCCCGGACAACGGTGAATCCATCTTCCAGGGTAAACTCATCTCTGTAAACAACGTTGCCCTCCGTCCGCTCCGTAGCAAAGGCCGGAACAGCAAGTACCAGCAGAGAAACCATGCACAGGATAAGAGATAATACTCGCTTCATCTTTAATTCTTCTCTCTATATTGTATTGATTTATGTTTTTATGTCGTGAATCTTAATGCCCTTGATCCAAGACTGTGTCTGCATCCGGAATTGACGGATATACCGGAACTGTTGACCCATCGGGCATAACCTCATAATAGTACGGGGTTATCGTAACACCAACCTCTTTCCAGCACCAGATCCAAAGGGTCGCCGCAATCACGCTTGCAACCAAGATTCCCGCAATCACAATACGCAAAACTACGCCCCGCTTGTAGGCAGCCGCTTCCTTGGGCGTGACCTCCTCCATCAGGGTCCGTGCCATTTCTTCCGGGGGCCCAAAGGCTTCCGTCACCTCCGCGAGGGCCGGGGTCGGTTCGTTCTCCAGGTAAGAAAACGCCGCATCATCGAACTTTTCCAGCAGGCGCTTCCGCACGCCCCAGCTGCACCGCAGTTTCCGCTTCAGCACTCTGCGATATTGCTTCATGCCATCAGTCATTCTCCAGTCCTCCCTTCTCCAAAACCTCCTGCACACCCTTCGAGATGACAGCATAGGCTTTGATCAGCCGGTCCACATACACTCTTCCTTCGTCAGTAATGGCAATGTATTGTCTGCGCCGCCCGTCCGGACCGATTCGTTTGCCACTTTCATAAATGTAGCCGTACTCCTCCATCCGGTAAATGGCAGCATAAGGGAAAACAATACATAGCGCCCCGCCGCTTCGTTCTTTGAGTGTGTCTCCTAATTCGCCAATGTAATACTCCCGTTCGGAAAGCAACCGGAGGACCAGCATCTCCGTGAGTGCTTTCTTCAGGTTTTCTTCCAACACGGTGGAAGCATTGGCTGTCCGTTTTTGTTCCATAGCAGCACCTCTTGTACTATTCATTTAGAGTATATCGTATTTCCCAGGTTTTGTCAATTTGTTCTTCCAGAAAATAAACCATTTTTATTATTTATAAATTTGTTCTTGACAATTTAGTAAACTTCAACTACAATTAATTTGAGCTTAAAAAGAAAGAGGCAGGTCCGATGAACAGGTAAACCAGATTTTTATAAGACACACATCGATTACAAGCACGACGCACACCCCTACAAAAAACTATAATAAAGGTGATTCATAATAATAGAAGGTAAAACCATGAAAAAAGAGCTTTTCGCCGCCGTGCTGGCTGGGTCTATCCTCTTAGCTGGCTGTTCAAATTCGGCTCTTCCTGCCACGGTCACGACAATTGAAACCTTCTCCCCTACCGTCAAGCCCACGGAAACCGTCCCCAGCACCACGGCTCCGACGACTGCTCCCACGACGGAGCCTGTCAAGCCCACCGACCCAGACTATGATGAATATTTTTCCAAAATCGCAGCCGGGGACCCGGACTGGGGCACTGCCAACGCAGCATCCTTGTACTGGAAAAATAATCAGTTGATTTTCAGACATAACGGGACTTCGGAAGTTGTTTTTGAAACGTCCTACGGCCACTGGGATAATATCACGCTTGGTTGGAATGGATACTGTTCTTTCTTTGATGCCAGTATTGATGAGGATACTACTACAACACGCTGACTGGTGAACATCACACGATTCAGGTAACCAACGGATGATTTCCTTCCGGCAACGTAATGCGGGCCGTTTCTGTCACTTACCCCGATGGCACAGAGCGCCCGGAAGAAATGCTTGAGAAAAACGGTTCCAGCTGGTGGCTGGACGACGACTACGCCAAATAATGCGACCTTTCTTTTCTGTCGTGCCCGATAGGTGCCGGTCTGTGCCTATGGGGCACGGTCTTCGCTGGAAGATTTAAGATAACATTTATTTCCTTAACCTATCTTTACGCACATTTCGGCAGCTTTTAAAAAATTTTTCCCAAAAGATTGAAATTATGGGTAGAATTATGTCTCCGTTTGTGATATAATTTGAACAGAGGGTGGTTAAATGAATATTGATCCCGCATTTTTACAACAATTACAGAAAATTTATTCAAAGCTGGACGACCAGCAGGCCATCATTTACCAGGCGTTGCGTCGCCGGGTCTGGACGCTGGAGTCCGGATGGTTCAATGGCCGATTCCATAAAACCATTGGCGACCGGTACGTCCGGGAAGCCTATCCCATCCCTGTCATCAGCATCATTGGCCTGTGCGACATTGAGGTTCACTTTGATAAGGTCTCCATTCTAACCCGGCTGGAACGAGAGATGGCACTGGCCAGAAATTTTGACAGCTTTGTACATTTCGACTTTATCGCCCGCAGTGGCGACGACGACACGCTGATTTTTTACGAGCCCGGCATGACCATTCCGGAAATGAAGAAGAACATCACCGATTCCGAGGAGCCGGAAGTTGAATTTGAGTTCCGCTTTGGCTCCGATGTCACCGGGCGGCAGATTTTCGAGTTTGCCGATTCTCTGCGGATAGACGGATTCTACCGCTGATAGCTGCATATCCCACCACACCGCTCCCCGGCCTAGCCATCCGGGGAGATTCTTATATCAGGAGGAATGGACATGATTCTAATTTCCTGCGTGGATGACGGCCTGGGCCTTCGCTTCAATCATCGGCGACAAAGCCGGGATAAAGCGCTTGCGCAGCACATTCTGGACCGCTCCGGCGGCGAAATCTGGCTTCACCCGGATTCCGAAAAACTGTTTGACGAGTGTCCGGATGCGATGCTTCACTGCATTTCCAGCCCGGAGGAGACCCCCGACGGGGGCTGGTGCTTCTGGGAAAGCCCCGTTTCCCCTGCCCTTCGGCCCGAAAAGATTCTGCTCTATCACTGGAACCGGGCCTATCCGGCGGATGAATATTACGTGTATCCCGGTGGGCAGGACCGGTGGAAATGCCTGAAAAGCACGGATTTTCCCGGCTTCTCCCATCCCAAAATCACAGAAGAAGTCTTGATCCCCAGGGAGGCCCCCAATGGCGAAGCGTAATAAAAAGCAGCAGCTAACGCTGCCGGGATTGTTGTTCCTGATCGTATTTTTAGGGTTGTCGTTCCTGTACAATTCGCTGGCGTCCCCCAAACAGGAAACGATCTTGCTAAGCGACATTCCCGCCTACTCCGGCAGCGCATACGTGACCGTCAACGACAACGTGCCTTTTTTCAAGGAGTCGGACTACACGACCACTTCCTACGAATTCTATTCGCCCCTGGACGAGCTGGGCCGCTGCGGCGTAGCGGAGGCCTGCGTGGGGCTGGACCTGATGCCCACGGAGGAGCGAGGCTCCATCGGTTCCGTGAAGCCCACCGGCTGGCAGACCGCCAAATACGATTTCGTGGACGGAAAATATCTTTACAACCGTTGCCACCTGATCGGCTATCAGCTCACCGCCGAGAACGCTAACAAACAGAATCTCATCACCGGCACCCGGTATCTGAACGTCACCGGAATGCTGCCCTTCGAGAATCTGGTGGCGGACTACATCTACGAAACAGGCAACCATGTGCTCTACCGGGTCACACCTATTTTTGAGGGTACTGACCTGCTGGCCAGCGGTGTACTGATGGAGGCCAGGTCCGTGGAGGACAACGGGGACGGAGTCTGCTTCAACGTGTACTGCTACAATGTGCAGCCCGGCGTGGTCATCGACTATGTCGACGGCAGCAATCACGCTGCCTGAATTTCACAAAAAAGCCCATTTGTCCCCTTTACTTTTGGGGAAAAATCCGCTACAATGAGTGAGTAAGAATTTTCCATCCACAGACAGGAGGAAACCAATATGAGTGTAAAACGAATCGGTGTCCTGACCAGCGGCGGCGATGCACCCGGCATGAATGCCTGCGTCCGCAGTGTGGTGCGTACCGCCATGTACCATGGCATTGAGTGCTACGGCATCCGCCGGGGCTGGAACGGCCTCATCACCGGCGACATCGTCCGTCTGGACGAGAAAAGCATCGCCCACATCATCAACCGGGGCGGCACCATTCTCTATACGGCCCGGAGCCAGGAATTCATGACGGAGGAAGGCCAGAAGAAGGCCGTGTCCACCTGCAAATTTCTGGGTCTGGACGGCATCGTAGCCATCGGCGGCGACGGCACCTTCCGGGGAGCTCAGGCCCTGTCCCGCTACGGTGTGAACGTGGTGGGCATTCCCGGAACCATTGACAATGACATTGGCTGCACCAACTACTGCATCGGCTTTGACACCGCCGCCAACACTGCCATCGAGTGCATCGATAAACTGCGGGACACCATGCAATCCCACGAGCGCTGCTCCGTGGTGGAGGTCATGGGCCGCAACGCCGGATACCTGGCCATGTACGTAGGCCTGGCTGTGGGCGCTACCGCCGTGCTCATTCCGGAGGAACCCATTGATTTCGAGCGGGACGTAATCGAAAAGATCCGTCAGGCCCGGTTCAACGGCTTCACCCACTATATGATTGTGGTGGCCGAGGGCGCAGGCTCCGCTGCGGACATTGCCCAGCGCATTAAAGACGCCATCGGTCTGGATCCCCGGGTCACGGTGCTAGGCCACATCCAGCGCGGCGGCTGTCCCACCGGACGGGACCGGGTCAACGCCACCAAGATGGGCTATCTGGCCGTGGAGTTGCTGGCCGCCGGCAAGACCAACCGCATTGTCTGTACCCACGATGGCAGCTTTACCGACGTGGACATCGAAGATGGACTGGCCATGAAGAAGGGCATCCAACAAATGGAAGAAGATGTTCTGGCCGCCATGACCGGCGCATAAAATCTGGGCCTCCCGGAATTCCGGGAGGCCCTTTTGTAAGGAAGAATCCCATGAACAAAAACGAAATCTGTGCGCTTCTGGAGCGCAGCGGCATTGCTTACGAATTGGTGGACCACCCGGCCGTGTACACCATGGAGGACCTGGCGGCCCTTTCCCTGCCCCACCCGGAGGCAGAAGCCAAGAATCTCTTTCTCCGGGACGACAAGCGGAATTATCTCCTGCTGACCATTCCGGGAGAAAAGCGGGTCAACCTAAAAGCCTTCCAGAAGGCCAATCGCCTGCGGAAGCTGTCCTTCGGGTCTGCCGAGGATCTGGAAGCTCTGCTGGGGCTGCATCCCGGCTCCGTGACGCCTCTGGGCCTTTTGAATGACCCGGATGGAAAAATCCCCCTCTACCTGGACCGAGAATTGGAGCATAAGCTACTGGGCATCCATCCCAACGAGAACACTGCCACCCTGTACCTTCGCTTTGCCGACCTCATCTCTCTGCTGAAAAGTCAGGGCCATCAGGTGATACCGGCCGACGTGCCGGGATAAAAATACAAGCCTCCCGGAAATTTCGGGAGGCTTGCTCTTTATGCTTTCGGGTGGCACTTCTCATACACCTGCTTGATCTTCTGATTGAGCATGTGGGTGTAAAGCTGTGTGGAGGAGATATCACAGTGACCCATCAACTCCTGCACGGAGCCGATGTCCGCACCGTTCTCCAGAAGATGCACGGCAAAGCTGTGCCGGAGGGTGTGGGGCGTAATATCCTTGTCAATATGTGCCGTCTCCTGATAGTGCTTGAGAATTTTCCAGAAGCCCTGACGGCTAATGCGGGTCCCATTGACGTTGACGAACAGTGCAGGCTCATCAGAATCCGTCAACAGGAAATCCCGGTGCTCGTCCATGTAAAGGCGCAGGGCCTTCTGGGCGGCGGGATACAAGGGAATGGAGCGGGTCTTTCGGGAGGTGGTACATTTTACAATACCCTGGTCCAGATTTACGTCCGACACATTCAGATCGATCAACTCCGACACCCGCATACCGGTGGCATAAAGCACCTCCAGCATAGCCTTGTCCCGGAAGCCCTTGTCATCGATGCACACAGGCTGAGAGAGTAGCAGCTCAATCTCCCGGTTGGTAAGGATTTGCGGCAGCTTCCGCTCCTTCCGCTCCACCTTCACGTCCGTAACAGGGCTTTGTTCCAGAAAGCCGGAGGACACCAGATAGGAATAGTAATTCCGAAGGCTGGCCGCACAACGGGCCTGCGTGGCCGTAGAGCGGCCTTCCTCCTCCAGCACCTCCATGTACCGGCTGATATTCTCTTGTGTGGCGTCCACTGTATCCAGTTCCTCCGTGGTGCTGAGCCATCTGGCAAACTGCCGGATGTCCCGCATATAGGAGGTAATGGTATTGTTTGACGCCTGCTTGACCTTCGTCAAGTAGTTTTCGTAAGCAGAAATCAGATCCAGCATGGGCAACCGTTACCTTCCGTTTCAAAAAACTATCCGCCTGCCAACACCAAAATTTTCGGTGCCAACAGCCAACACTCCGCCATTCCGGCCAACAGTACCGCACTGATGGAAATTCCCAGGTCCCCCAGAAGGAACCTTGTCCCCCACATAGACCGCCGCAGAAAAAAGAAAAGTAGCAGTGGTAGAGAGAGGATTTGTGGAAACAGAAGCAGTCCCAGAATTTGCCAGCCAACATCTTCAAAGGCTCGGACGCAAAGGACTGCACAGCATCCAAACGATGCGGTGCGAAAAAACGCCAGGACGGCGCAGAAGTGTTTCAGCGAGAAAAGAGCTGCCAACGCAGCCAAGAAAAACGGAAGGGTCAACGCAAAGGACAGAAGAACGATCGACACCGGAGCCACAGCTCCACGGCGCATCCAGAGAAGTCCATCGTTTCCCAATCGATTGGCCAGCAGCAGTCCCGCCGGAAAACCGGCCGACCAGGCCAAAAGAATAGGAACGCTGAATGGAGAAAAAGAACTGACTTTGCAAGGGTAGGACGCGAGAGGCTTCATAAAAATCAGGCGAACTCCTTTCCGTAAATTCCGGAGGCAGGAGGAAGCCGGGTGCCCATAACGGCAGAGATAACACAGGCCGCCATTTCATTACACCCATACTATACTCCAAAACCCCGGATTTTTCAAGTGTTATTCCGTGAAAATCCGATTTTTGTGAATTATGCCAATTGCTTATGTCAACATCATTATGTCAACAGCCGAAACCATCCCCTGTGAAAAATGGATGATTTTGGAAAACGTCCGAAGATGTAGGCACATAGAAACCGGTGTTCTACTAGATATAGGTCTTGCAAGACATCCTGCATTTTTCTCCAAAGGGGTAAAAAATTTTTACCCCTCATTCTTTTTTGTACAACTTAACGAGAGACGTAATTTTTTCTTCGATGTTTTCGGGGTCTTTTCTCCCGTGCCCCCAGCAATCCGGCGGTCAATCCCCCGGCCAGGACACTGAAACCGTTGCCCAGGAGTCCGGCATATTGCCCATTGAAGAACAGTGCCGTGCCGCTGAGCAGCGCCAGGAAAAACACCAGTGCCGTAGCCGCACCTGTAAGCAGTGCCATCTGCCCCACCCGTTTTTCCGCCAGCAGTGCTCCCAATAGGGCCGCCAATACCAGCGCCGCCCAGACCGCCTTGCGCACTTGTCCCACGGGCAGCATCTCCCGTGTCACCAACCAGGTCAGTACCAACGCCAGTAACAAAAATACTCCAAGGCTTGTCAGCGCACCAAAAAGAACGCTCAAAATCTTCTTGCTGTTCACACAGCCTCCCCCCTTCCCTACCACCCTATGCGGCAGAGGCAGAAAAAGAACCGGGAGCAAACCATTTGCTCCCGGTTCTTCAGGACTTGCTGTTTACTGGGCCATCTGGGCCTTCATGGCGGCGAGCAGCTGCTCCGCCTCCGCAGCTGTGGCACCCACGGCGGTATAATAAAACTTCACCTTTGGCTCCGTACCGGAGGGACGGGCAATCACGCTGCCTCGGTCGCCCAACAGGAATTCCAGTACATTGGACTTAGGAAGAAGGATGGTCTCCGTCTCGCCGGTCTGCGTGTTCCGAGCCAGACCCGAGCGGTAGTCCCGGACCTCCGTGACGGTCACACCGCCGATGGTCTCCGGCTCCTTCTCCCGCAAGCCCGCCATCATAGCCGATGCCTTCTCCATGGCGTCTGCACCGGTCAGCTCGATGCTCTGGACGTTGGCTAGGTAATAGCCATAGGTCTTGTACAGGTCCTCAAGGGCCGTCAGGACGCTCTTGCCTTTCTTCTTGAAGGAAGCGGCCATTTCGCACACCAGCATAGAGGCCACCACGGCATCCTTATCCCGGGCATAGGTGCCCTTCAGGTAGCCGCAGCTTTCCTCAAAGCCGAACACGAACCGATCCGCCTTGCCCTGATGCTCCAATTCCAGGATTTCGCCGCCGATATATTTGAAGCCGGTCAGAACATGCTTCATGGTCACGCCGTAGCGCTTGGCCACCCGGTCCGCCATTGGCGAGGACACGATGCTCCGCACAACCTCGGCACCCTCCGGCAGGTCCCCGCGGGTCGTCCGGGCTTTCAGAATATACTCCATGAGCATACAGCCCAATTCATTGCCGGACAACTTCCGGAAGCCGCCCCGGTCGTCCGGCACAGCGATGGCCACCCGGTCCGCATCCGGGTCGGTGCCCAGAATCACGTCGCAGGGAACGGTCTTTGCGATCTTGTAGCTTTCATTCAAAGCCGCATCAGTCTCCGGGTTAGGATATTCGCAGGTCTTAAAGTCCCCATCGGGCTTCTCCTGGCAGGGAACAACGGTGATGTTCACGCCCAGCCGCCCCAGGACCTCCCGGACCGGCTCGTTGCCCGTGCCGCAGAGGGGAGTGTAGACGATGTTCAGCCCTGCCTCCAGAATAACCTGAGGCTCCACTGCCTCGGCCAGCACGGTCTTGTAATACTTCTCCCAGATCTCCTGTGGGATATAGCTGATCTTGCCCTCAGCCAAGAAGTCGCCAAAGGGCTTCTCCTCCGGGACAAAGTAAGGAATTTCGGCAATTTTCGCCGTGACCACCGCCGCAGGCTCATCGGTCATCTGGCAGCCGTCAGGGCCGTAGCACTTCACGCCGTTGTAAGCACCGGCGTTATGGCTGGCAGAAATAACGATGCCGCAGCCACAGCCCAATTCCCGGACCGCATAGGAAAGCATAGGCGTGGGGGCCAACCGGTCATAAAGCCAGGAATGGATGCCCTTTTCCGCAAACGCCACGGCGCAAACCTCGGCAAACAGCCGGGAATTGTGCCGGGAATCGTAGCCGATAGCGGCGATCTTCGGCAGGTCTGTACCGGAAAGCCATGCGGCCATACCCTGGGCCGCCCGGCGGACAGTGTAGAAATTCAGCCGGTTGCTGCCTGCACCCATAATGCCCCGCATACCGGCGGTGCCGAATTGCAGTTCGCTTCCGAAGCGGCTTTTCAGTTCTTCTTCGTTGCCCTGCAGGGAATCCAATTCCCGGTTCACGCTCTCCGGCAGACCTGCATTCCGCCAGAAAGCATAGCGCTCCATGTAGTCCATGTCCATTCCTCCGTTTGTTTTGTAATAACGGCAAGAGACAGCGCAGGCTTTCCTGTGCTGTCTTTGCAAATTTAGGTCTGATCGTCGTCCACGTTGACAGAAGCCTTTTTCTCCTGGTTCTCGGCCAGAGCCTTGAACTTCATTCGGGTATCCCGGACCTCGGAGAGAGAATTTTCAATGGCCTCCTCGGTGCGGCGCAGGGCGTCATCCATATAATCATTGCTGGCTTTACGGAGCTGGGCCATCCGAAGCTGGGTCTGCATGGCCATTTCCTGACACTTGGCCTTGGTCTGCTTATAGATTTCCTCCTGGGTCACCAGCTGGGCAGCCTCCTCCCGGGCGGAACGAAGAATGCCTTCTGCTTCCCGTCTCGCCTGGGCAATCAGGTCATTCCGAGAGTCCACGATGGTCCGGGACTGCTTCAGTTCGGCAGGCAGCTTGCTCATGACCTCGTCCAGCATATCCAGGACCTTGTCCCGCTCCACCACGCACTTATCGGCACTCAGCGGTGCGTTCCGGGCATCCTGGATCAGGTCATAAAGGGCGTTCAAAATATCTTCCATGGTCTGTTCGCTCATAATTTATTATCCTCCTTGACGCAAAGTTTGAATTCTTGCTTTGAAATCCGGGATAATGGCCTCCGGCAGAAAATCCGATAGGTCCACATCGTAGGAACCCAATTCCTTGACCATGCTGGAGCTCAGGTACATATACTGATGCTCCGCCGTCAGGAACATGGTGTCCAGGTCCGGATTGATCTTGTGATTGATAAGCGCCATCTGGAACTCGTTTTCAAAATCCGAGCCGGCCCGCAGGCCCTTCACAATGACGCACTTGCCCTTGCTGCGGGCATACTCCGCCAGAAGTCCGTCGGAATACTCCACTTCCACATTCGGAAGGTCCTCCGTGACCCGGCGGATCATATCCACCCGTTCTTCCAGGGTAAACATGGGGTGCTTGACAGCGTTGACCATGACGCAGACCACCAGCCGGTCAAAAATATTGGCGGCCCGGCGGATCACGTTCAGGTGTCCGCTGGTGACCGGGTCAAAGCTGCCGGGGTAAATTGCAAATTTCATGCAGTCGTTCCCGCTTTACTGCTTCGTATAGAACGTCAGCAGCGTCTTTCCGTATTTATAGTCTTTGGAGCGGGTAAAACCGGGGTATTCTCCGGGAAGTTCCTTCCCCAGAGGCCGCTCTGTTGCTATTATACCACCGGATTGCAAAATGTCAATTTCCGCTGCAATTTTTATGGCTTCTTCCAAAAAAACTTCCGCATAAGGTGGGTCCAGGAAGAGAATGCGGAACTTTTCCCGGCAGGAGAGCAGGTAGCGCTTGTAGTCTCCCCGGATCACCTGGGCCTGGGCTTCCAGATGGGTTTTTTTCAGATTCTCCCGGATGAGGCGGCAGGCCGTCTCCTGTTCGTCCACGAACACCGCCCGGCTGGCCCCACGGCTCAAGGCTTCAATACCCAACTGCCCCGTTCCGCCGAACAGGTCCAGCACAGAAGCTCCAGGCAGGTCAAATTGCAAAATACTGAACAATGCTTCCTTCACCCGGTCCGTAGTGGGCCGGGTTCTCATGCCCTCCGGCGTTTTCAATGTGGTCCCCTTGGCGGAACCTGCGATCACTCTCATGTTGTCTCCTCCTTATGAAAATGCCGGTAAACAGTCTCTGCTGTGTCTCTGGGGAGCACCTGTTCCAATTCCTCCCGACTGGCCTTTCCCATGGCGGACAGGGACTTGAATTTTTTCAGTAGCTCCTGTTTCCGCTTGGGTCCCACACCAGGAATCTGGTCCAGCTCCGAATAGCGCAGGCGCTTGCTGCGCAGTTGCCGGTGATAGGAAATGGCAAACCGGTGGACCTCCTCCTGAACCGTGCCAATGAGGGCGAACACCGCAGGCTGGGAGTCAATGGCAATCTCCAGTCCTGCTGCCGTAACCAGGGCACGGGTCCGGTGCCGGTCATTCTTCACCATACCGAACACTGGAATAGACAGCCCCTGCTCCCGAAGAACCTCCTCGGCAATGCCCGCATGGGCGATGCCGCCGTCAATAAGCAGCACATCCGGCTTTTCGTCGAAGCCCTTGTCCCCGGCTTTATAATGAGCGAACCGCCGGGTCAGAACCTGCCGCATGGAGGCGTAATCGTCCTGATTGGCCAAGGCTTCAATTTTGAAGCGCTTATAGTCGCTTTTCCGGGGCTTGCCATCCTGAAAGACCACCATGCCGGCCACCATGTCCGTGCCGGAAATGTTGGAAATATCGTAGGATTCCATCCGTCGGGGCGGGTCCATGCCCAGCATTTTCCCCAGCAGCGCCAAGGTTCCGGAGAGCTTTTCCTCCCTGGACGTGGCCCGCTGGGCCTCCTGAAAGGCGTTGTTCATGGCCATTTCCACCAGCCGCACATTGTCGCCCCGCTGAGGAATGCGGAGATGGGGTCTCCGGCCGAAATTCTGCTCCAGAAGCTGAGAGAACATCTCCCCGTCCTCCATCTCCCAGGGCAGCAGCACAATCTTCGGAGCCATGCCACGGGAGAGATAATATTGCTTGATGAGGCTGGACAGGGCGGCTTCCTTGTCGTCCGGAATGGGAAAGACTTCATAGTCCTTATCCAGCAGATTGCCCCCGGAGAAATGCAGCACCGTGAAGCAGGCTTTGGCCTCGGTCTGGCCGTAGCCGATGGCATCCATATCCGCAAGCGACAGGGCAGTCACCAGCTGCCGCTGGCCCAGGGCCTCCACGGCGTTCAGCTTGTCCCGGAGGGTGGCCGCCAGTTCAAATTCCAGGTTGTCCGCAGCGGTAAGCATCTGATTCTTAATTTCCGCCGCCACATCCTTATAATTCCCTGCCAGAAGTTGTTTGGCCTCCTCCATGGTGGCCCGGTAGTTTTTCTGGGGCAGGCCGGTCTGGCACCATCCGGCGCATCGGTCCATGTGGTAATTCAGACAGGGCCGCTCTTTACCGATGTCCCGAGGGAACTGCTTGTGGCACCCTGGCAGCTTCAAAGTGGTCCGGATGGCCTCCATAATGCTGTTGCTGACTCCCCGGCTGCCGTAAGGGCCGAAATAGCTGGCCCCATCGTTAGAAATCTGATTCACCAACGTCATGGTGGGATAGGGTTCTTTCATGTTCAGGCGGATATAGGGATAGCCCTTGTCATCCTTCAGCAGGATGTTGTACTTGGGCATATACCGCTTGATGAGGGAACATTCCAGCACCAACGCTTCAAATTCCGACCCAGCCACCAGCACATCAAAATGGTCTATCTTGCTGACCATAGCCTTGGTCTTGGGGGTATGGGCAGCGGTATCCTGAAAATACTGGCTCACCCGGTTTTTCAGTTTTTTCGCCTTGCCCACATAAATGACCTTGTCGGTCTTGTCCCGCATGATATACACACCGGGAGCGTATGGCAAGCTCAGGGCTTTTTCCTTCAACGCCTCAAATGTCATGGCGCATCCTCCAAAAAGAACCGCCCCAATGCCGGAGGCATCGAGGCGGTCACAGGTCGGTCAATCAAAAAACATCCCGCTGCAGGAGCTGTTCCAGTGCTGCCACGGCGGCTTCCGCATCGGAGCCGGAGGCGATGAGCGTCACCTTTGCGCCGTTGGAGATACCCAGGCTCATAATGCCCAGCAGACTCTTGGCGTTCATTTTCCGGTTGTCAGATTCCAGCCAGATGCTGCTCTCGAACTCGTTTGCCTTCTGAACAAAATAAGTAGCCTGCTTATTGTGCAAGCCAGATGCACAGCCGACAAGAACTTCCTTTGTAACCATAGAATTAACACTCCTTATGTCGTGGGAGGTCTCCCCCACAAGACTTATCTATATGATAGCAAATTTGCGAAAAAAGTCAACTATTTTTCTTGGGCGGACAGCATTCAGCGCATTTCCGCAATGGTCACGCCGTCCTCGCCCTCGCCGTAGACGCCCAGGCGGAAGGATTTGACATACTTATTCTTCCGCAAAGCCTGCTGTACGGCCGCCCGAAGCACGCCGGTACCTTTGCCATGGATAATGCGGACCGTTTCCAGATTGCTCCGCATGGCCTGGTCCAGAAACTGCTCCAGAACACCGATGGCCTCGATGGAATCCATGCCCCGCAGATCAACCTCTGCCGCAGCGGGAGCCACCCGCATTTCCCGACCGGAATGGGCGGGCCGAGGCTTTTTGTCCTTGTCTTTATAGGGGTTGTCGTTTTCCAACAGGTAGACCTCGTCTTTTTTGGCAGTCATTTTCAGAATGCCCGCCTGCAAAGTCAAACTACCGTCCTTATTGATGGCGATGACGCTGGCACGGGTCCCCAATTTCAGAAGCTCCACCGTGTCCCCCACCAGAATATCCCGGGCGGGCTTGGGTCGTTCCTTCTTTGGCTCCTGGGTCCGCAGGCGGCTCTCCGCTTCGTTCAGGTTCCGCCGCAGCTCCGCCTGCCGCCGGTTCAGGTTGGCGGTATCCCCAGTGTCCTGCAGCTGCTTGCGCATGGCCTTCAATTCTTCGGAGGCGGCGTTGGCAGTCCGGCGGGCATCCTCAATAATTTGCTGGGCCTCCCGCCGGGCCTGTTCCAAGGCCTTGTCCCGTTCCTTTTGCAGCTGGACGTTGTATGCCTCGCTCTGTTCCTTGATTTTCGCCGTCTGCTGGCGCAGCCGCTCCGCTTCCTCCCGGGCCGATTCCATCTGCTGGCGCTGCTGCTCCAGCTGGGAAAGCACGTCCTCGAAGTTCTTGTCGCTCTTGCCCACCAAATCGTCGGCTTCCTTCAAAATTTCCTCCGGCAGACCCAGCCGCCTGGAAATGGCAAAGGCATTGGACTTTCCGGGGATGCCGATGAGCAACTTGTAGGTAGGCTGCAGGGTCTGCACATCGAACTCGCAGGAGGCATTGATGACCCCCTGGGTCCGCATGGCATAAAGCTTCAATTCGGCATAGTGGGTGGTCGCCATGACCCGGCAGCCCATTTTCCGGCAGAATTCGATGAGGGCCATAGCCAGAGCGGCACCCTCCGCCGGGTCCGTACCGGCCCCCAATTCATCAAACAGCACCAGCGTCCGGTCGTCGCACTCGTTCACCAGTTCCACGATGGTCCGCATGTGACCGGAGAAGGTGGAAAGGCTCTGGGCAATGGACTGCTCGTCGCCAATGTCCGCCAGAATGGCGTCAAAAGTAGACAGCACACTGCCGTCCCCGGCAGGCACATGGAGGCCGCACTGAGCCATCAGCGTCAGCAGGCCCACGGTTTTCAGCGTCACGGTCTTTCCGCCGGTGTTGGGGCCGGTGATGATCATGGTGTCGAAATCCGACCCCAGCCGCAGAGACACGGGGACAACCTTCTGAGGGTCAATCAGCGGATGCCGGGCCTTCCGCAGGTCGATTCTGCCGGTGTCGTTCATAATTGGCTCCCAGGCCCGCATCCGGAAGGCCAGCTTTGCCTTTGCGAAGATCACGTCCAGCTTCACCAGATAGTGAAAGTCGGCGGTAATATCGTCCCGATGTCCGGCAGCTTCGGCGGACAATTCCGCCAGGATACGCTCAATTTCCTTCTTCTCCTTCAACTCCAACTCCCGCAGGGCATTGTTGGCATTGACGGCGGACATTGGCTCCACAAAATAGGTGGAGCCGGTGGCGGAAACGTCATGGACCAGGCCAGGCACGTCGTTCTTGCACTCGCTTTTCACAGGGACCACATACCGGCCCTGACGAATGGTGATGATGGGTTCCCGGAGGAACTTGGAATAGGCCGGGGAGGAAATAACCTTTTGCAGGCTGTCCCGAATCTTCCCGGACTGGATGCGCATATGCCGCCGGATATCCGCCAGAGCAGGGCTGGCGGTGTCCGCAATTTCCTCCTCCGAGAGAATGGCACCGAAAATGCGGTCCTCCAGATATTTATTGGGGGTCAGCGCCCCAAAGAGAGGATTCAGCACCGTGGGCTTTTCGTCCTCCGCCACATAGCTTTTCACCGTCCGGGCGCAACGCAGCACGCCGCCAATTTCGAGCAGTTCCTTGGGCTGCAAACAGCCCCCACGGTCTGCCCGTTCCAGGCTGGCGGACACGTCCTTCACGTCCCCAAAGCCCGGATAGCCCTTCTTCGTGGACAGGTCCGAAGCCGCCGTGGTCTCCGCCAGCCGGGCCTTTACGTCCTCCAGGTCGCTGACCGGCCGCAGACCCCGGCAGGCGGTTTTTGCCTCCTCGGACCCGGCGCACTCCGCCAGCATTTCCAAAACCTTGTCCAATTCCAGCTTGGCAAGGGATCTTTCATAGAGTTCTGACATGATTTTCTCCTAAATAAGTAACGATTTATAAAAATCCAGTGCGGAAAAGCCCCGTTCCAGCTGGGTGGTCAGGTAGCTTTCCGTGATGCCCACCAGGGCGTTCAGGGAATCATCTCCCAAGGTAAAGGAAAAAAGCCGCTTGGGGTCGCAGAAGCAGATATACCGCATGGCCGCCAGAATTCCCGCCGTCAGGGGCATCCGGATACCGTCGGAGTCGGGGCTTCGGTGGTCCGCACATTCCAGCCGTCCGGCCAGAATATCGAACCGGTCGGCCTCCTCCCTGCCGCACTGGCAGCAGCCGGAAAGGTCCGGGGTGTAGCCCGCAATGCAGGCCGAGCGCAGTTCAAAGACTGCCTTCACCTGAGCCTCCGGCACAGTCCCGGTGCAGAGCACATGGAGGCTGTTCAGAAGCAGGGACAGCAATTCCGGATTCGGCATATCCTCCTGGGACAGAACCTCCGCCGCCTGGGCAAAATAGCTGCCCAGGGACAGCTTGGTCAAATCCCGCTGCAGTCCCCGGAAAAGCTCGATGGAAGTGGCCTCGTTGATGGTGTACATCCCCCGATACTCAAAAAGCGTAAATTCGCTGAACGCCAGAAGCTGGCAGGGAGCAATCAGGGGACTATTTTTCCGGCGCAGGCCACGGGCCTTCACCGTGAGCTTTCCGTGGCGGCGAGTCAGCAGGGTCAGCAGAGCGTCCCGTTCATTGTAATCCGTCACCCGGAGCACCAGCGCCTGCACTTGCAGATACATGGATTTCCTTCTCCGTTCTTTTGGCTTCGTTGTACAGAAGATAGGCCTCCGGCGAACCGGTTGCCAGAAAAAGCTGCCAGCATTGCAGCGCATTCATATCCATCCCCTCCGGGGATAGCTTTTCCCGGAGGGGATGGGAATACTACTGGAAATTATTCGCTGTAACCAAAGTTGCGGACCAGGAAATCACTGTCCCGCCAGTTTTCCTTGACCTTCACCCAGGTGGTCAGGAACACCTTCGTACCCATAAACTTCTCGCAGTCAATGCGGGCCATGGAAGAGATCTTTTTCAGCATATCCCCGTGTTTTCCAATGATGATGCCCTTATGACTGGCCTTTTCGCAGTAAATGGTCGCATCGATGTCAATGACCCCGTTGTCCCGCTCAGAAAACTTGGTAATCTCCACGGCAGTGCCGTGGGGAATCTCCCGGTCCAGGCACCAAAGGAGTTTCTCCCGGATGATCTCCGCCATGACCTGCCGCTCCGGCTGGTCGGTAGTAGAATCCTCCGGGAACAGGAAGGGACCCTCCACGGCGTACTTGCCGCAGGTAGCAAGCAAGTCCTCCACCCCGTCGCCGGTCTTGGCAGAAATGGGGATGATGGCGTCGAAATCCGCCGCCTGGGAATAAGCGGCAATGACCGCCAGCAGATTTTCCTTCTCCACGGTGTCGATCTTGTTGATGGCCAGAATAGCCGGACACTTCCGGGCCTTGATCTGGTCAATGAGGCCCTGCTCCTGAGGGCCGATGGAGGCGATGGGCTCCACCACAAGAATGGTCAGGTCCACATCCGCAATGGACTCCTTGGTAACGCCGACCATATAGTCGCCCAGCTTGGTCCGGGGCTTATGGTAGCCGGGAGTGTCCACAAAGACGAACTGGGTATCCCCGCGGGTCAGGATGCCGCAGATGCGGTTTCGGGTGGTCTGGGGCTTATTGGAAACGATGGCGATCTTCTCGCCCACCAGATAATTGGTCAGGGTAGATTTTCCCACATTGGGCCGCCCTGCAATGGTGATCATAGCCGTTTTGGTCATAGTTTTTTCTCCTTTATTTCCGCTGCATTCCGGGGATCATTGCCGCAATGGCTTCCTCTCTGGCTCTCATCTGTGCTTTCATAGGGCCTTCATCCAGATGATCGTAGCCCAGAAGATGTAAAATGGAATGGATGGTCAGATAGCCCACCTCCCGGCGGGTGCTGTGGCCGAATTCCTTGGCCTGGGCAATGGCCCGCTCCAGAGAGATGCACATATCCCCCAACGGTACCAGGCCCGTCTCCGGGTCCACATCCTCCCTCCAATCCTCCGGCGGCTCCCCAGGGGTCAGGGTGAACATAGGGAAGCTCAGCACATCCGTGGGCTTATCCAGATTCCGGGTGGCCTTGTTGACTCCCTGAATCCCTTCGTCATCGGTGATAAGCACGTTGATCTCGCAGGGGGCCGTGATATGCTCCGCCTCCAGGGCCGTCTCAATGCACCGGCGGATAATGCGGGCATAACGCTGCTGGAACAGGGAATAATGGTCAAAAGTAACGGTAATTACATTTTTCATTTCTGTTTCTTCCTTATATCCGGCTTTTTCTCCGGTTCTTTCGGGCGCTCATGGCGCTCGTATGCTTTGATGATTTCCTGGACCAGGGCGTGGCGCACCACGTCCACCGCCGTCAGGCGGCAGATGGCAATGTCCTTCACACCGTCCAGCACCCGCACTGCATCCTTTAATCCGGAAATTTTATCCGGGGGCAGGTCTATTTGGGTGGTGTCGCCGGTAATGACGATCTTGGACCCGAAGCCCAGACGGGTCAGGAACATCTTCATCTGCTCCCGTGTGGTATTCTGGGCCTCGTCAAGAATAATGAAGCTGTCGTCCAGGGTCCGGCCACGCATATAGGCCAGGGGTGCTACCTCAATGGCACCCCGCTCCTGATATTTCTGAAAATTCTCCGGTCCCATCATATCAAAGAGGGCGTCGTACAGGGGGCGCAGGTAGGGGTCCACCTTATTCTGCAGGTCCCCCGGCAGGAAGCCCAGCCGCTCTCCGGCTTCCACCGCCGGACGGGTCAGGATGATGCGGTTCACGGTCCGCTCCCGGAAAGCAGCCACGGCGGCGGCCACTGCCAGGTAGGTCTTGCCGGTACCCGCAGGCCCCACGCCGATGGTGACGGTGTTCTTCTGGATGGCTTCCACATAGGCCTGCTGTCCCACGGTCTTGGCCTTCACGGGCTTGCCCTTGGCAGTAATGCAGATGACCCCCTTGGTCATTTTTGCCACCTGGGCATCGTTGCCCTCCCGGACCAGATTCATTAAATAGCGCACCCGCTGCTCGTCGATCTGTTCCCCCTTGGAGGACAGGGTCAGCAGTCCTTCCAGCGTCCGCACCGCCCGGTCGGCGGCTTCCTCGTCCCCGGAGACCTTCAGTTCCGTCCCCCGGTTCACGATGCTTACATGAAACTCATCCTCGATACGCTTGATATTCTCATCGAAGGACCCAAAAACGGAGATGATATCCTCCATTCGCTGGGCATCCACGATCCGTTCAATGATTTTTCCCATTGCTTTCTATAATCTCCTCATTGGTAACTCTGCCAATCATCTCCCGGCAGCGGTAAATGCCATACAGGCAGCTCCCGGAAACGGTCTCCTCTGCGGAACGTATCTCTCCGGCTACCATGGTATCCGCCAGGTAGCTGCGGGCGAAACTCTGCAAAAGTTCGGTGCTATCCGTCGGCTCTGCCTGCTCCCGGCAGGGAATGTACCGCTCCACAATCCAGGCAGCGGGCAGCGAAAAGCCCCCCGGCAGGGTCCAGATTTTTTCTTCTATCATTTTAACACATCCGGTAGGGAAAATTCCACTGCTTTCATAGATTTTTATGCGATTTTTTCCGATGCGGAGGAAAATTTTTTGCTTCCCGGCTCCCTCCGGCTCCAAACGGAGGACAATTTCTGCCGCCCGCACCGTCAATACCCGCTCCGTCAGGGCATAGACCTCCCCCTCCGCCCGTCCGGCCTGGATGGTCCGGCCGCAGTCCGTATAGCCGGAAATGAGCATCTCTCCTGCCCGGACCGCCTGACCGGGACGGCACAGAGCCGTACCTTTTGTGACGGTGACGGATTCCACAATCCCGTCCCGTACCGCCGTCACGGCGGATACGGTCCCTGGCCGGTCGACCTGGGCTTCCTCCGGCCGCTCCCGGACGGAAATGACCGCCACA
This sequence comes from Clostridiales bacterium, assembly GCA_022770345.1. GTDB lineage: Bacteria > Bacillota > Clostridia > Oscillospirales > Oscillospiraceae > Faecousia. Next base: position 20,633 of record JALEII010000036.1, read on the forward strand.
CAGCCTCGGGTATTCACACCGGCCCACTGCAATTCCGGCAGGGCTTCCAGAAGTGCGTTTTTTGTCTTTTCGCTGCGGACCTCCCACCGGGAAGCCCAGAAGCCGATGCCGCATTGGCTGGCCTGCTCCAGAATGGCCCGGCTCTCCACACGGGAATTGCCCTCCACTTCTACAAACAGCACCCGGCTGGGCAGCAGCCAGGTAAGCCCCAGCAGCAGAAATACCGTCAGCAGAAAAACAGGCCGCTTCCGCAGGTCCCAGAGGGCAAATGCAAAGCCGCCATAGCGGGAAAAGCGCACCTGCTCTCCCCTTTTTTTGCATGTTTTTCGTACAAGACCCGCAGAAAGGGCGGGAACGGTAAAGCTGACCGTCAGCCGCCCGTCCGTTTCAATATCGCTGAGGGCCACATTGGCTTTGGACAGGGTACGAAGCAAGCCAGGGATGTCCGCACTGGTCACCCGGCACCGGCGGCGGGCGCTCATGGGCGGCACCCCCGGAAGAAATGTACATCCTGAATTTCCCCGAAGATCACCAGCCGGTCCTTGGCCATCAGGGCCAGCCGCAGACCGCAGCCCTGAACGCAGATGACCCCAAACCGGACCCGGACCTGTATTTTTTCCGGGCCGTACTCCGTAATGCCCAGATGATTTTCAATCAGCACCCGCCGGTCGCCGGCGATCTCCGTCAATGGAAGCCCCGGCGGGGTCTCCTCCATGCCCAGCCACGCCGGGAGTGCATCCTTCCACTTCATAGCCCACCCTCCTTTTGGAAAAATCCTATGCACGCTCCACGGATGAATTGCCCGGCGTGCGCATAGGTTCTTTCTGAGGTGATGGGAATGGGAAATCGAAAATGGGCAGGTCTTGGGGCCCTGGCTTTTCTCCTGCTGTTGATTCTGGATGCCAGGACCGCTGCGGAGGGAATGCGCTCCGGGATAACGCTGTGTCTGCGGACGGTGATCCCGTCCTTGTTTCCCTTCTTCGTCTGCTCCATGGTTCTGAACAGCAGCCTGACCGGCCAGCCCTTTCATGCCCTGCGGCCCCTGAGCCGGTTCTGCCGCATTCCACGGGGCAGCGAAGCCCTACTGCTGACGGGGCTTCTGGGTGGCTATCCCGTTGGAGCGCAAGCAGTTTCGGAAGCCTATGCCTCCGGCCATCTGGACCGGCGGACCGCCCGGCGGATGCTGGCCTTCTGCAGCAATGCAGGCCCGGCGTTTCTATTTGGAATGCTGCTGCCGATTTTCGAGAATAAAAACGCCGTCTGGGTCCTGTGGCTCGTCCATATGGCCTCTGCCCTGCTGGTGGGAAAGCTGTACCCCGGCGGCGGAAATAGCACCGTCCGGTTGCCCGCCGGGAAGACAGGCGCCTTTGCGGAGATCGTCCCCAGAGCCGGGAAGGTCATGGCCGGAGTATGCTGCTGGGTCGTGCTGTTCCGGACGGTGCTTGCGCTTCTTGGGCGCTGGCTGGACCTGGATACGGCTCCGGGTGTGGTCCTGACGGGTATTCTGGAATTGTCCAACGGCTGTCTGGCCGTCAGCATTTTTCAGAAGGACGGCACCAAATTTCTCCTCTGCGGGATGTTCCTGGCCTTCGGCGGGCTGTGCGTAGCCATGCAGACGGCGGGGGTCATTGGTGATCTGGGCTTGGGCAGCTATCTCGCCGGAAAACTGCTGCAAAGCAGCATTTCGTTTCTCCTGTGCCTGATGCTGGAATTTGTCCTGTTTCCGAAACAGGAGCGTTGGCTCAGCCCCTGGCTGGTGCTGGGATTCTTGCCGGGGATGGCCGCCGGTTTCTTGATTTTTCTGGAAAAATGCGGTATAATGGAAACAAATTTCACAAGGAGGCCTCCTTATGCTGTTCCGAAAGAAAATTGAACGCTCCTGCCAATACTGCGCCTGCGCCGCCAAACTGGCGGAAGGAGGCTATCTGTGCAGCAAGCGTGGGGTCGTCGATGGAGAAAAGCCCTGCCGGAAGTTTGTCTACGACCCCTGTAAGCGCATTCCCTCCAAGCCAAACCCCATAAATTTCCGGAAATATGACGGTGAGGATTTTACCCTGTGAGCGATGTCCTCCTGCGGCCCGTTGCGGAAGCGGATGCCCCGGCCCTGCTGGCCATTTACGCCCCCTACGTCCGCAATACGGCCATTCCCTTTGAATATGACGTGCCCACGGAGGCAGAATTTACCCGTCGCATCCGCACGACCCTGACCCGGTTTCCCTATCTGGCGGCCGTCCGGGACGGGGAGATTCTGGGCTATGCCTACACGGGACCCTTTGCGGCCCGGCCCGCCTGTCAGTGGGCGGCGGAGACCTCCATTTACATCCGGCAGGATGTCCACCGGCTGGGCCTGGGCAAGCGGCTCTATGAGGCTGTCGAAGCCATTTCCAAGGCCCAGGGACTGACGAATCTCTATGCAAAAATCAGGAGAACTTTGTCCATGGCACGTTCGAAATATCAGGTCCTGGTGATCCCGTACTATTTCGACCGGGAGCAGCCCGTTTACGGCGTGTTCCGGCGGCGGGATATGGGTCTCTGGCAATTCATTTCCGGAGGCGGCGAAGACACGGAC
>JALEII010000055.1 GCA_022770345.1 Clostridiales bacterium
CCGGCCAAGGCGGACCTGGTGGAGACACGGGTCATCGGCGGAGTGAAGTATCTGCTCATCAACGCAGAGGAAAACGTGGAAGTCAACGGCGTGAATATCCATATTGGAGAGTAAGAAAAAGCCAAGAAAAGCCCGGCAGGATTCCTGCCGGGCTTGCTGTTCTATTGGGTCAGGGGGTCTCAACGAAATTATTGGCAAGGACGATGTAGCCGGTGTCGGTGGGGCGGAGGGTGGTGGCTTTCCAGGAGCCGGAAGCAGCCCGGTAGAGAAGAATATCCCCGTTGGCCAAGGTATATCCGGCGGCGAAGTGAACGTGTTTGGTCAGGCTGTTATTGGAAGGACAATAGTATCGGTCCGTATCCGGGAAATAGGCCAGCGTTTTATTGAGGCCGTACTGCTCCGCCTCTGGGATGGTCAGACCGAAATAATTTGCCAGCACATTCTCTACCGTTTCCCGGGAAAGATAGACCACGTCGCCAAACATGGTCACATCGGGACGGGTTTTCAGAAATTCCTTTTCCGCTTCGGTCAAATCGTAAGGGACATCTTCTCCACGAGCGCCCTCTCCGAAAAGACTGATCCAATCCAGTTGGGAAGGCTCCGAAAACCGTTGGTTCAGGGCCACATTATACCAGTTGGTGGGTTCACAGCGGCCCGTATTCCGGGGCTGGGTGAACAGCGTGTCGAATTCGGCCAGTTCTTCGGCCGTCAGGGGAACGCCGCCCTCCGGTGCGGCGGGTTCGGGAACCGGTTCTTCGTGCCGTTCCCGGTCGAAATACAGCCGGTTGGAAAGGATGTGATAGCCTTCCGACACCGGGCACAGAGTGTAGGCGTAAATGCCACGATAGGGAACGTCAACGTAGAGCAGAATATTGCCGTTGGACAGGGTATAACCGGTGCGGACGGTGAAGTCCCAGACGTAATTATTCCCGCTGGAAATGCGATAGTACCGGTCCGTGGCGGGGTAGTACAGGAACTCGTCCAGGCCCCGCTTTTCCGTGTCCTCCATGCTGCACCCGAAATAGGTCTGGAACACATCCTCCATTTCGGCGGTGCTGACGGAACTGTTGTCCATGTCCAAGCTGATGAAGGGGTCCGTCTGCAAGTAGGCCAATTCGTACTCGGATTTGACGGAATCGCCGTTACCCTGCCGGAACAACTGGTAAAAATCGATTTCTGCCGGGGTTTCAAATACGCAGCCCAGGGCCAGATTGTACCAGTTGTTTCCGGGGAAACCCTCGGAGGAAGCTTTCTGTTCCAGGAGGTCTGCGAAGAAGTCGATTTCCTCCGCACTTAATTCCGTAGCTCCGGCAGGGACCTCCAATTCCGGCTCCGTAGGCTCCGTGACCGGCTCCGTAGTGGGGACGGTCGTCGGGGCCGTTGTGGGAGCCGTAGTGGGTGCAGTCGTGGCCGTGGAGGTCACAGGCTCGGTAGAGGGAGCCGTGGTGGTCTCCGGCTGGGTCTTGGCACAACCGCACAACAGGAACAGCAGCAAAAGCAAACAGGTCAAGCGTTTCATAATAAGCCCTCCTCTGAATGTATTTTGGGATTCTTACATAGAAATACTATCATATTTATCCAAAAATTGCAATAGCTCAAAGCACTTTTTTGATCTTTCGGGCAAATTAGTCATCATACAACTTTCCCTTTAAGCCGTCCACAAAAAATTCATATTTCCCGCCCTTGACATTCCGGAAAAAACGGGTATAGTGTAGACAAATGAATTTTAGCACTCGACTTGCGAGAGTGCTAAAACGAGGAGCTGAGTTTTATGAACTTTGAGAATTATACCCAGAAATCTCTGGAGGCGGTGCAGTCCGCCCAGAAAATTGCCCAGCAAAATCATCATCAGCAGCTGGAACAGCTGCATCTGCTGCTGGCTCTGCTGCGGCAGGACGGGGGACTGGTGCCCCAGCTTTTGAAGAAAATGGATGTCGTTCCGGAAAGCCTGGAAGCGGCGGCTTCTCAGGCCCTGAACCGCATTCCCGGCGTCACCGGAAGCGTGGAAATGGACCGGTTTTATGTGTCCCAGGAGGCGGCGGATACCCTGAATGATGCGGAAAATCAGGCAAATTCCATGCACGATTCCTATGTGTCCGTGGAGCATTTGTTCTTAGGGTTGCTGGACACCGCCAAGGGTGCCGTGAAGGACCTGTTCAGCACTTACCGCGTCACCAAGGAGGCCGCTTTGCAGGCCCTCCAATCCATCCGGGGCAATCAGCGGGTTACCACTGACAGCCCGGAGGGGACTTACGAGGCCCTGAGCAAGTACGGCACGGACCTGGTGAAGCGGGCCAGAGAGCAGAAGATGGACCCGGTCATCGGCCGGGACGAGGAGATTCGGAACGTGGTCCGTATCCTGTCCCGAAAGACCAAAAATAACCCGGTGCTGATCGGTGAACCCGGCGTGGGCAAGACGGCCATCGCCGAAGGACTGGCCCAGCGGATCGTGAAGAAAGAGGTCCCCAAGGGCTTACAAGATAAGACGATTTTCTCCCTGGACATGGGCGCACTGGTTGCCGGTGCCAAATACCGGGGCGAATTTGAGGAGCGGCTGAAGGCCGTGCTGACGGAGGTCAAGGAGTCCGAGGGACAAATCATCCTGTTCATCGATGAGCTGCATACCATTGTGGGTGCCGGTAAGACCGAGGGCAGCATGGATGCGGGCAATCTCTTAAAGCCTATGCTGGCCCGGGGCGAGTTGCACTGCATCGGTGCTACGACCCTGGACGAATATCGAAAGTATATTGAAAAAGACCCGGCTTTGGAACGCCGGTTCCAGCCGGTGCAGGTGGACGAGCCTACGGTGGAGGACACCATTGCCATTCTCCGTGGTCTGAAAGAGCGCTATGAGGTCTATCACGGCGTGAAAATCGCCGATTCGGCCCTGATTGCCGCTGCCACGCTGTCTCACCGGTATATCACCGACCGGTTCCTGCCGGACAAGGCGATCGACCTGGTGGACGAGGCCTGCGCTCAGATTCGGACAGAGATGGACTCTATGCCCACGGAGCTGGACGTGGTGAACCGGAAGATCATTCAGATGGAAATTGAGGAAGCCGCCCTGAAAAAGGAGGAGGACCCCCTGTCCAAGGGCCGTCTGGCAGAATTGCAGAAGGAATTGGCCGAGGCCAGGGACAGCTTCAACGCCAAGAAGGCCCAGTGGGAGAACGAAAAGGCGTCCATCGGCAAGGTCCAGCAGCTGCGGGAACAGATCGAGGACCTGAACCGTCAGGTAGAGGCCGCCGAGCAAAGCTATGACCTGGAAAAGGCGGCGGAACTGAAATACGGCCGTCTGCCGGAGGCCAAGCGGCAGTTGGAGGCATTGGAACAGAGCCTGCCCAAGGGGGACGAGAATCTGCTTCACGACCGGGTCACCGATGAGGAAATCGCAAAGATCGTGGAGCGGTGGACCGGCATCCCTGTGTCCCGGCTGGTCCAGGGCGAGCGGGAGAAGCTGCTGCATCTGGACGAGACCTTGCGCTCCCGTGTAGTCGGTCAGGAGGAGGCCGTGGAGGCTGTCACCGAGGCTATCCAGCGGAGCCGTGCGGGTATTCAGGATCCCAACCGACCCATCGGTTCCTTCTTGTTCCTGGGTCCTACGGGTGTGGGCAAGACGGAGCTGGCCAAGACGCTTGCCAAGGCCCTATTTGATGATGAGAACAACATGGTCCGAATCGATATGTCCGAATACATGGAGAAATTCGCCGTGTCGCGGCTCATCGGAGCGCCTCCCGGATATGTGGGCTATGAGGAAGGCGGTCAGCTGACCGAGGCTGTCCGCCGGAAGCCTTACAGCGTGGTGCTGTTCGATGAGGTGGAGAAGGCCCACCCGGATGTGTTCAATGTGCTGCTGCAGATTCTGGACGACGGACGGGTGACGGATTCCCAGGGCCGGACGGTGGATTTCAAGAATACTATCCTGATTCTGACCTCCAATCTGGGTTCTGAGTACCTGCTGGAGGGCACCGACGACCGGGGCGTCATCAGCGAAGACGCCAAGGCCAAGGTCCGGGAGCTGCTGCAGCGGTCCTTCCGTCCGGAGTTCCTGAACCGGCTGGACGAGATCGTGTTTTACAAGCCCCTGTCCAAGGAAAGCGTCACGAAAATTATCGATCTGCAGATCAACCGGCTGAACAGCCGTCTGGCGGACCAGCAGCTGAAGGTGGAGCTGACCCCCGCCGCCAAGGCGAGCATCGTGGAGGCCGCTTATGACCCCCGGTACGGTGCACGGCCCCTGCGCAGATATATCCAGCACACGTTGGAGACCAAGTTGTCCCAGAGCCTGCTGCGGGGCGAGTTCGTCCCCGGCCAGACCATTCACGTGGATAGTGTGAACGGCGAACTGGTTTTCGACAAATAAAAACCACCGGTGCGTACCCCGTAAAAAAGGATACGCACCGGGTTTCTCTGTATTTTCTCAAGAAGCGCTGGGGAAGGGCTGTTCTCCGGCGCTTCTTTTCAGCCCGGAACAAAAATAAAAAATACTTTCAAAAATTCAGAATTCGTAATTTCTATCCAAAGCTAAACGTTTATATGCAGCCGTAAAAAATAAAATTTCTGTAAAGTCCCTACTTGCGTCCCAGCGGAGGCCGTGCTATACTATCTCCAAGAAAAAGAAAGCGGAGGCGCAGGTATGGAATTTCAGAAGGAACGGATGTTCAGCAACAAAATGCTGGTGCGGCTGCTGATCCCGCTGGCCATCGAGCAGGCCCTTTCCGTGCTGGTGGGCATGGCCGACGGCGTGATGGTGTCCTCCGTAGGCGAGGCGGCCATTTCCGGTGTGTCTCTGGTGGACATGATCAACAATGTGGTGCTGACCCTGTTTGCGGGCCTTGCCACCGGCGGCGCCGTTATTACCAGCCAGTTCCTGGGAGCCCGGGACAAGGAAAATGCCCGGCTGTCGGCGGCGCAAGTCGTGACCATGGCCTGCCTGGCGGGCCTGGGATTCATGGCGCTGTGTCTGGCCTTCGGGGAGAATATCATGCACTTCCTGTTCGGCTCCATCGATGCTGAGGTCATGGAAAAGGGCCTGGTGTACTTCCGCATCACCGCCATGTCCTTCCCGTTTATTGCTGTTTATAATGCCGGAGCGGCGCTGTTCCGGTCCCAGGGCAACAGCAGGGTGTCCATGGAAGTGAGTCTTTTGATGAACGTCATCAATGTGGCAGGCAACGCCATCTGCATTTACGGTCTGAAAATGCACGTCGAAGGCGTGGCCATCCCCACGTTGGTATCCCGTGGGGTGGCGGCTATCGTCATTCTGGCCCTGGCCATGCGGCCAGGAGCGGAACTGCGGGTCACCTGGCGGAATCTGCTGCGGCTGAAGGGGGCCATGATGGGGAAAATCCTCCGCATTGGCGTCCCGTCGGCCATGGAGAACAGCTTCTTTCAGCTGGGCCGGGTGGTGGTTGTGAGCATGATCGCCCTGTTTGGCACTACCCACACCTCTGCCAACGCCGTGGCAAACACGTTGGATTCCATCGGTATCATCGCCGGTCAGGCGGTGGGTCTGGCCATGATTACCGTAGTGGGCCAGTGCGTGGGGGCCCACGATACGGACCAGGCGGTGTACTACATCAAAAAGCTCATGCTCTGGACCTACTCCGTTATGGGTGTGGCCCATACGCTGGTGCTGATTTTTGTGAAGCAGCTGGTGGGGCTGTACAGCTCCCTGTCCCCAGAGACGGCCCAACTGGCTACCACGCTGGTGCAGATCCATTCGGTGGCGGCCATTATCCTGTGGCCTGCCGCGTTTACCCTGCCCAATGCCCTCCGGGCTGCCAACGATGTAAAATTCACCATGATCGTCAGTATTGCCTCCATGATCCTCTGGCGGGTGAGTTTTTCCTATATCCTCTGCGTGAATATGCAGCTGGGCGCTATCGGCGTGTGGATTGCCATGATCATCGACTGGGTGTGCCGGACCGCATTCTTTGTGGGCCGCATCCTCAGCGGCAAGTGGAAAACAAAATATACCGATTGAGGAGAAAAACAGCTTGATGCGAAAGGGACTGCCTCAAAATGCGGATTGTAAGAGGACAGCTCCATTTTAAAAAGTTAGATAAAGTCGTGAAAATTCAGATTCTGTTGGATTTTCACGACTTTTTATTTGAATAATTTTTAGAAAATGCTAGTTTGAGATAGCCCCGTTTCTTGATTTGGGGGCTTGGATATGCTTATTCCGCCGGTGGGCCGCTTTCCGGAGATCGAGGAGGACGAGTCCCTCACCGGGCTCCTGTGCCACGGGTACCCCAAGGCAAAAGATTGAAAAAGCAGCGTTTCCGCAGGATAAACCCTGCGGAGAGGTTTTTGCCTCCGATTGCTCCGGAGAAAGACCGCTTCCCATCCGAAATCCTGATGCTTTATAGCATTATATATCGATAAAAGTGTACTTTTTCGTCCGTTTTCGGGAATAATCACTAAATTACACTGGACAAACGGGAAAGAAGGGAGTATGATAGAAGGGCAGAGCGGTCCATGGACCGTGATACTTTGAGAGAGGTGAAAACCTATGGCGTTTTCTTTTTTCGGAGGGATCCACCCCAAAGAAAATAAGTGGTACGCAGAGGGCGAAGAGGTACAGGACTTCCCGGAACCGGATGTTCTCGTAATCCCCATGCAGCAGCACATTGGTGCGCCCTGCAAGCCGTTGGTGGCCAAGGGCGATGCAGTGACTGTGGGACAGAAGATCGGTCAGGGAGAAGGACTGTGCGTTCCTGTCCACGCCAGCGTTTCCGGTACGGTGAAGGCTGTGGAGATGCGGCCCAATACAAGCGGTATGACGGTTCTCAGCGTGGTCATCGAGAATGACCATCTGGACACGCCTTGCCCGGAGGTCCAGCCCCGGGGCAGCGTGGCGGTGGCCAAGCTCACTGGTCAGGAACTGATGGATATTATCCGGGAAGCCGGTATCGTGGGCATGGGCGGCGCGACCTTCCCCACCTATGCAAAGCTCAGCTCCGGCCTGGGAAAAGTGGACACCATTATCGTGAACGTGTCCGAATGTGAACCGTACATTGTAGCCGACGACCGGGTGTGTCAGGAATATCCGGCGGAGGTCATAAAGGGCCTGGAGATCGTCATGCGGATCCTGGGTCTGAACAAGGCCCACATCGCCGTGGAGGACAACAAGCAGGAGGCCATCGCCACCCTGAAAAAGCACATTGACCCCCATTTGGAGATTACCGTAGAGGCCTTGCCTTCCAAGTACCCCCAAGGTGCCGAAAAGCAGCTCATTCAGGCCATCACCGGCCGTCAGGTCCCCTCCGGCGGACTGCCTGCGGCGGTGGGCTGCGCCGTATTCAATTCCGGCACTTGCAAGGCCATTCACGATGCTGTGTACCTGGGCCAGCCCCTGATCCGGCGTATCGTCACTGTGTCCGGCGATATTGTCATGCACCCAATGAACCTGATGGTCCCCATTGGCACCAGCTTCAATGATCTACTGGAAGCCGTGGGCCACAGCGAGAACCCCTATAAGGTTCTCTCCGGCGGCCCCATGATGGGTGTGGCTCAGTTCGACCTGAGCGTGCCGGTGACGAAAGGCACGAACGCCGTGACCATTCTGGGCCGGAAGAATCATTTTGCCGTACATACGCCCCACTGCATCCGCTGCGGCAAGTGCATGGACGTGTGTCCCATGCACTTGATGCCGTTGATGATGTATCAGGCGGAGCGCAGCGGCAATGTACCGGAATTGCAGAAATTAGGGGTGCTGGACTGCATCGAGTGCGGCTGCTGCGCCTATACCTGCCCGGCGACCATTCCGCTGGTGCAGTCCTTCCGAGCCGGCAAGCAGCGTGTTCGCAACGCCATGCCCCCCAGAAAAGGTTAAGGAGGTAGGAAAATGGCACCAATGAAATATTTCTACGAGCTGACCATTTCCAGCTCCCCCCACGCGCATTCCCCTGTGACCACCCGCACCATTATGCGGGACGTACTGATCGCCCTGTTCCCGGCCCTATGCGGCAGCGTGTATTTCTTCGGTTTCCGGGCGCTGATGGTCACGCTGGTCAGTGTGGCGGGCTGCGTGTTCTTCGAGTGGGGCTACCGGAAGCTCATGCACATGGATTCCACGGTGTACGATCTGTCCGCCATGGTCACCGGTGTGCTGCTGGCCTTCGTTTGTCCTGTGACGATTCCTTACTGGTGTATTCTGATCGGCGATTTCTTCGCCATGATCGTGGTGAAGCAGCTGTTCGGCGGCATTGGCAAGAACTTCGTGAACCCGGCCCTGGCAGCCCGGGCCTTCCTGTTCAGCTGGCCGGTCGTGATGAGCAACTGGGTGAAAGTCGGCTTTGAAAATGCCGCCGGCATTTTCTCCACCGCCGACGTCGTGACTTCCGCAACGCCCCTGGCCGCCATGCATCAGGGAACCATGACTTCCGCAAGCCTTTGGGACCTGTTCTTGGGCAATGTGGGCGGCTCCCTGGGCGAGACCTCGGCGCTGCTGCTTCTGATTGGCTTTGCCTACCTGCTCATCCGCCGGGTGGTGTCTCCTCGGATCCCGTTGGCCTTTATCGGCACAGTGGCGGCCATTGCGTTCCTGTTCCCCCGAGGCAATGATCCCCTGACCTGGATGGGGGCCCAGGTCCTCTCCGGCGGCGTGATGCTTGGTGCCCTGTTCATGGCCACCGATTACAGCACCAGCCCCGTGACCAAGCTGGGCCAGATTATCTTTGGCATCGGCTGCGGAGCGCTGACCATGGTCATCCGCTATTTCGGCAGCTATAACGAGGGTGTCAGCTACGCCATTCTTGTGATGAACGCCTGTGTGGTGCTGCTGGACAAGCTGGGCCGTCCCGTGAAGTACGGAGCGCCCAAGAAGGAGGCGAAGCAGGGATGAAAACAAAAAACACCCCGCTGTTCATTGCCCGGCTGGCGCTGACGCTGTTCGTTATCTGCGCCGTGGTGGCCATTTTGCTGGCTCTGGTGAACCAGGTGACGGCCCCCAGAATTGAGACCATCAACGCAGAAAAAGCCACGAAGGCCTTGACCGCTGTGCTGTCCGATGCCGACCAGGCTACGAAGCTGGATGATTTTCAGGACGACACCGGCATGGTCCGGGCGGTCTACGCCTCCCCCTCCGGCTACGCCATCGAAGTGACCCCCACGGGCTTCGGTGGGACCATCGACATGATGGTAGGCGTCAGCAAGGACGGAAAAGTCCTGGGCGTGTCGATCATCTCCCATTCCGAAACCCCGAACCTGGGCGCCGTGGCAGCCTCCTCCAACAGCAAGGGCCAGGCATTCCGGGAACAGTTCATTGGTCTCTCCGGTGCCCTGGCCGTCAGCAAGGACGGCGGCAGCGTGGATGCCATCACCAGTGCCACCATTACCTCCCGGGCCGTGACCAGCGGCGTGAATGCCGCCCTGGAATGTGCCGGGAAGCTGGGTTAAGGAGGCAGAAAAATGAATATCAGACAACAGTGCAAAGAGGGCATCCTCACGAAGAACCCCGTTCTGGTGCAGCTTTTGGGTATGTGTTCCTCCCTGGCCATCACCACCAGCCTGTTTAACGGTCTGGGCATGGGCCTCAGCGTGACGATCATCCTCATCTGCTCCAACGTGATGATCTCCGCCCTGCGGAAGGTCATTCCCTCCAACATCCGCATTGCAGCTTACATCGTCATCATCGCAGGCTTCGTAACCATGGTGGACCTGCTGCTGCAGGCTTTCCTGCCGGACCTGTCGGAAAATCTGGGCGTGTTCATCCCGCTGATCGTGGTGAACTGCATCATTCTGGGCCGGGCGGAGGCTTTTGCCTCCAAGAACGGCGTGCTGGCTTCTGCCTTTGACGGGCTGTTCATGGGCATTGGCTACACCCTGGCCATTACCGCCATGAGCATCGTCCGGGAACTGCTTGGCTCCGGGACCTTCGGCGGCGGCATTCTCAACGGCGGCGAGGGGATCCGTATTATCCCGGAGGGCTATCCGGCCATGCTGCTCATCATGCCCGTAGGCGGCTTCCTGATGCTGGGCTGCCTGATCGCAGCGTTCCAGTTCGCCATGAAGAAAATGAAAGCCAAGGAGGAAGCAAAATGAGCGCTTATGTACAGAGCCTGCTGGGCATTCTCCTGTCCGCCATTCTCACGGAAAACTTCATTCTCGTGAAGTTCTATGGCATTTGCCCCTTCATGGGCGTGTCGAAAAAGAGTGATACGGCCCTTGGCATGGGTATGGCCGTGACTTTTGTCATGGGCATTGCCTCGGCGGCTACCTGGGCGGTGAACGCCCTCCTGCTGATTCCTCTTAAATTGGAATATATGCAGACCGTAGCCTTCATTCTGGTCATTGCCGCCATCGTACAGGTGGTGGAGATGTTCCTGAAAAAGAGTATGCCGAGCCTTTATCAGGCCCTGGGCATCTACCTGCCCCTCATTACCACCAACTGCGCCGTGCTGGGTGCAGCTCTGGTGAACGTGCAGAAAGGCTACGACTTCCTGCAGAGCGTGGTGTTCGGTGTCTGCGGCGGTCTGGGCTTCACTCTGGCCATCGTGCTGTTCGCTTCCGTCCGGGAGCGTTCCGACAAGGCCGACTGCCCGGAGTGCTTCCAGGGTTTCCCGATTGCGTTGATCTCGGCAGGTCTGCTGGCACTGGCCTTCATGGGCTTTTCCGGCTTGAAGATTTTTTAAGGAGGGCGAATTCATGCAGGAAATTTGGATCGCATTGGCCATCCTCGGCGGCATGGGCCTGGTTTTCGGCCTGGTACTGGCGGTTGCCTCGAAGGTTTTCGCTGTGGAGACGGACCCTCGTTTGGAAGAGTTGACGGAAGCCCTGCCCGGAGCCAACTGCGGCGGCTGCGGCTATGCAGGCTGTGCTGCCTATGCAGAAGCTGTGCTGAAGGGCCAGGCAGAGATTGGCAAATGCGCCTCCGGCGGCCCGGCGGCTGCGGAAAAAATGGCGAAAATTATGGGCGTGGAGCCGGGAGCCTTCGTGCGGCGGGTTGCGCTGGTGCGCTGCGCCGGTCAGCACGGGGTGGATGAAGACGGAAAAGCCACCGGTTCCAAGATGAAGGGCTACTACGAGGGCATCGAGGACTGCCTGGCGGCCACGAAGGTGGCGGGCCGTGGCCCCCTGATCTGCAAATTCGGCTGTCTGGGCTTCGGGAACTGCACAAAGGTCTGCCAACACGATGCCATTCATGTGGTGGACGGCGTGGCAAAGGTGGACCATGAAAAATGTGTGGGCTGCATGATGTGCGCCGAGGTCTGCCCCCGGAATCTCATCATTCCCGTGGAGTACGACAAGCGGGTGGTCATTGCCTGTGCTTCCAAGGCCAAGGGCGCCGTCACCATCCGTGGCTGCTCCGCAGGCTGTGTGGGCTGCGGCAAGTGCGAGAAGGTCTGCGAAGAAGGGGCCATCCATGTGGACCAGAATCTGGCCTTTATCGACTATACGAAGTGCACCTCCTGCGGCAAATGCGCCACGGTCTGCCCCAAGCACCTGATCACTGATGCGGGTCTGACGGCTCCGGCGCTGGAGCATTCGGCAGGCTGAGGAACCTTTTTTCGTCGGGGGAATACCATGGAATGAGCGGATGTTCCGCCAAAATCTTTCAGGAGGTACTCCCTTATGTGTAACAATAACTATGTCTGGATCCTCATTCTGCTGCTTCTGTTCTGCAACGGCGGTATCGGCTGCGGCTGCGGCTGTGGCTGTGGCTGCAACCAGACTCCCACCCGGGACACCGGCTGCGGCTGCGGGTACTAAGAAAACAATGGCGCTCCCTTTTCCGGGGAGCGCCGATTTTTTGGAATAACATTCTAAGGTAGCCCGAAGGACCGGTGAGGGGCGGTAGGTACTGAGACGGTGCAATCCTCCTGTCACGGGCAAGCCTGTGGGGGAAATGTCCAAAATCAGAAGCAGGGACATGCCCGCTATGAGTAAGGCTCCTCTGTGCGAAGTACAACCCTCCAGGGGAAGCCCTACGCTGTGCCATTCTTGCGTACAAAATTCGTGCGGTCGGGGCAGATCTACGCTTCTGCAAAGGCTCTCACAAAGACCGGGCGGTTTTATGAGAATTATGCTTCTTCTACGCTACTTTCCGGGGCGTTCTGGCGAACGCTATCGATGCCCTTGCGGCAGGCAGCATGGGTGGAATAGGCGTCGGACACGGCGATAATCTTGCCGTTCCTGGCGGTGAGCCGGAAGCGGAAAGCCCCCCGGCGGTCCTGAAACAATTCAAAGCGGGGATGCCGGACTGGAGCGTTCCCGTCTGCCGGGTCTGCCAGACAGGCCAGAGCAGCGCAGAGCCGGACGCTTTCGATGCCCTTCCGGCAAAGGCTCCGTGAGGAATAGACCTCCGAAGCAGCGATGGGCTCCCCGTTGCCGGAGAACAGCCGGAACCGGTATCCGGCTTTCGAGCGAAAGATTTGAAACCGTCCCATATCAGAAAAGTCTGAAAAGCCGGTGCTTTTTGGGACCTTGGCCGCTGAGCAGGGCGGCGACCTTCTGCTGGGCCGGGAGCCGGACCTGCTCCGGGAATGTGCTGTCGTACCAGGCCCAGATCTCCTGCCGCTCCTCTGCCGTCAGGTAGGGGATGAGCAGGCAGCAGTGAACCTGAGCCGCAAAGAGATAGCCGTAGGTCAGTTCCTGTTCCTGACCCACCGGGGCATGAAGAATATATTCCGTGGCGGCGAAAATGGCATCGTGAGTGGGGGATTGGGACAGAAACTGCCGGACCCAGGCTTCTACCGCTTCGTAAAATTCCTGGTTGCACGGGTGCTTTCTGGGGTCCATGCCCAACCCCATGAAGCCTCCGTGTCCAGCGGCTTTTTTGACCTTGGCAAGCTCTGTGTGGTAGTGGTCATAGAGGACGTTCAGTTGGTCCAGACGGTCCATGGCTTTGCCTCCTCAGCGTTTTTTGGGAGATTTTGCATTTCTTTGGGGTTTTCGGGAATTCTGGGGCTTCCGGAGGGTATTCCGGGCGGGAGCCTTGGGCGGGGGTGCAGAGAGCTTTCCGGTCCGGGGCGGGAAAGCACGAATTAGGCACTTCGGCCCTGTGCCGATCAGGTCCTCACGGTGGGCCTTCATGAGGGCTTCCTTCACCAAATAGTAATTTTTCGGGTTCCGGTACTGGATGAGCGCCCGCTGCATGGCTTTTTCATGGGGGTCCGTGGGCACATAGACCTGATCCAAGGTCCGGGGATCCAGGCCGGTGTAATACATGACCGTGGACAGGGTGGAGGGAGTGGGGTAAAAATCCTGGACTTGCTCCGGGTTGTAGCCCATGTCCCGGATGTACTCCGCCAGTTCCACGGCTTCCTTCATGGTGGAGCCGGGGTGGCTGGACATCAGATAGGGGACCAGATACTGGTCCATGCCGTACTGCTTGTTCAGAGCGAAATACTTTTCCACAAACCGGTTGTACACGGCGTTTTTTGGCTTGCCCATCCGGGCCAGCACCGGGTCGGCCACGTGTTCCGGGGCCACTTTTAATTGGCCGGAAATGTGGTACTGGACCAATTCCCGGAAGAAAGTATCCTTGGAGTCGGCCAGCAGGTAGTCGAAACGGATACCGCTGCGGATAAAGACTTTTTTCACACCGGGGATTTTCCGCAATTTCCGCAGCAGGGCCACGTAGTCCGAGTGGTCGGCGTTGATATTTCTGCAGGGGGTAGGGTAGAGGCACTGCCGTCCGCCGCAGGCGCCTTTGGTCATCTGTTTTTCACAGGCCGGGTGGCGGAAGTTGGCGGTAGGGCCGCCCACGTCATGGATGTAGCCCTTGAAATCCGGGTCCCGGACCATTTGCTCGGCCTCAGCGAGGATGGATTCGTGGGAGCGGGTCTGGACGATGCGGCCCTGATGGAAGGTCAGGGCGCAGAAGGAACAGGCTCCAAAGCAGCCTCGGTTGGATACCAGGCTGAACTTGACCTCCGCAATGGCGGGAACGCCCCCGGCTTTCTCGTAGCTGGGATGATAGGTCCGGCAGTAGGGCAGGGCGTAGACAGCATCCATTTCTTCCGTGGTCAGGGGCTTCTGCGGGGGATTCTGGACCACATATACATGGCCGTAGGACTCCGCCAGCCGCTTGGCGGTGAAGGGGTCGCAGTTGCCGTACTGGATCTTGAAGGACTCGGCGTAACGGCGCTTGTCGCTGCGAATTTCCTCGAAAGAGGGGAGAAAGATGGTCGGCAGGCTGTCGTCGGGCTGGGCGGTCCTGAAAACCGTGCCGTCCACATAGGTGATGTCCTTCACGTCCAGACCGCTGTTCAGGGCATCGGCCAGCTCTAGAATGGACCGCTCTCCCATGCCGTACATGAGGATGTCCGCCTGGGAATCCAGCAGAATGGAGCGCTTCATGCTCTCGCTCCAATAGTCGTAGTGACCCAGACGGCGCAGGCTGGCCTCGATGCCGCCGATGAGAATGGGTACGTCTTTATAGGTCTGGCGGATGAGGTTACAGTAGACCACGGTGGCGTAATCCGGCCGCTTGCCCATGACCCCGCCGGGGGTGAAGGAATCGGTTTTCCGCCGGTGCTTGGTGACGGAATAGTGATTCACCATGGAATCCATGTTGCCCCCGGACACCAGAAAGCCCAGCCGGGGACGGCCGTATACGTCAATGGACTTGGGATTTTTCCAGTCCGGCTGGGAAATGATGCCTACGGTGTAGCCGTGGGCCTCCAGCACCCGGCTGATGATGGCATGGCCGAAGGAGGGATGGTCCACGTAGGCATCCCCGATCACATATACAAAGTCGCACCGGTCCCAACCCCGGTCCAGCATATCCTGTCTGCAAAGCGGAAGAAATTCCAAATTCCTGTCCTCCGAAGTGTATTTTCCTCTATTATAGCAGATTGCGCCGGGAAAAGAAAGCAGGAAAATAAGCCGCTTGCGTTCGGAGGGGAGAGAGAGTATAATGGGGGGCGAAAGGCGGGGAAAACATGGAATCGAGAAAATTATTGGATGCCCTCCACACAGCGGAGCGGCTGAAGGATGCTACCCGGCACTGCGATACCTCATGCGGACGGCGGGAAAGCGTGGCGGAGCATAGCTGGCGCATGACGCTGATGGCCTATCTGGTCAGCGACGAGTTCCCAGGAATCGACCTTTGTAAGCTGTTGAAAATGTGCCTCATCCATGATTTGGGCGAGGCTTTTACCGGGGACATCCCGGCATTCCAGAAGACCGATGCCAATGAGCGCCGGGAGGAGAAGCTGCTTTCCGACTGGGTAAGCAGCCTGCCGGAGCCATATGCCGGGGAGATGGCGGCATTGTACCGGGAAATGAATGCCCGGGAGACCACCGAGGCAAAAATTTACAAGGCCCTGGACAACTTGGAGGCGGTCATTCAGCACAACGAAGCGGATATTTCCACTTGGCTGCCCTTGGAATATGACCTGCAAATGACCTACGGGGTGGACAAGGCGGCCTTTTCGCCCTACTTATCGGCCCTGCGGGAAATGGTCCGGCAGGACAGTATCGAGAAAATCAAAAACGAGAAGAAATAAAAGCACCCGCCGCTCAGAGCGAATTCTGGGCGGCGGGAGCTTGCTTTTTTGGGGGATAAAATCAGGAATACCGGTACTTATTCCGCATTCCCAGCAGGAACAGCAGGGACACCAGGAAGGAGCCGATTTCTGCAAAGAAGTTGGACCACCAGATGCCGTCCACACGCATGACCTCCGGCAGAATGAGAACGCAGGTGCACTGGAATACCAGCGTCCGCAGGAAGGAAATGGCTGCGGACACGCCACCGTTGTTCAGGGCCGTAAAGAAGGAGGCGGAGAAGATGTTGAAGCCTGCCAGCAGGAAGGTGAAAGAGAACAGCCGGAAAGCGTGGACCGTCAGGGTGTACAGGTCCGCATCATAACCCACGAAAATGTGGGCCAGCGGCTCTGCAAGCCCCTGGGCCAGCGCCGTCAGGACGATGCCGCCGACGCCCATGAGCAGGACGCTTTTTCCAAGCATATTTTTCAGTTCCCTGTGATTTTCGGCCCCGTAGTGGAAGCCGACGACCGGGGCGCAGCCGATGGAATAGCCAACGAAAATGGCAATGAAAATGAACTGGACGTACATGAGTACGCCGTAAGCGGAAATGCCGTTTTCCCCATAGTAGCGCAGCAGCTGGAAGTTATAGAGAATGCTCACCAAGGAGGAGGAAACGTTGCTCATCAGCTCCGAGGAGCCGTTGGCGCAGGCTTGGAGAATAGGTTTCCAGGCCAGCTTGGCGGGCTTAAAGCGCAGCAAGCTGGAGTTGGGCCGCAGGAAATACATGAGCGGGAACACGCCGCCCACGCACTGGCTCAGGCCCGTGGCAATGGCGGCACCGGCCACGCCCCAACGGAACACGCCTACGAAAAGAGCGTCCAGCACCATATTGGTGACACCGGCGGCAATGGTGGCGATGAGGCCCAGTTTGGGCTTCTCGGCGGCAATGAGGAAGCTTTGAAACACGTTTTGCAGCATGAAGGCCACGGTGAAGCCAGTGACAATGCGGCCGTAGAGGACGCAGTCGGCCATCATTTCGTCCGTGGCTTTCAGAAACCGGGCCATCGGCTCCATAAAGACAACGCCCAGGACTCCCAGTAGAATGCCCAGCAGCAGGGTCACTTCGATCATCATGGAGAAGTAACGGTTGGCGGTGGCCTTGTTCCGCTGGCCCAGGACCTTGGATACCAGAGCTGTGCCGCCGGTGCCGACCATAAAGCCCATGCCGCCCAGGACCATCACAAAGGGCATGATGAGGTTCATGGCGGCAAAGGCGGTCTTTCCGGCGAAATTCGACACGAAATAACCGTCCACCATGCTATAAATAGAGGTAAAGACCATCATGGCGATGGAGGGCAAGGTGAAGCGGAACAACTTGGAATAGGTAAAGTGATCGGATAATTGGATTTTCATGGGGTTACTTCTGCAAAGAATCACATTCCCGGCGGAGATCAGAAAGATACCGCTCCGTCAATGTCAGGTAGGCGGCCAGTTCGGTGGGGGTCCAGGTGGCATACACACGGTCCTCGGCGGCAATGATTCTTCCGGCGGTGGCCTCCGCCAGCGCAAGGCCCGATTCCGTGAGCCGGGCGCACTTGGACCGGCCCTCGGTCAGCAAAATGACGTAGCCGTTGTCCTCCAGCTTGCTGATGGCGGAGTGAAGGGTCTGCTTGGGAAGCCCGCTCAACTGGCGAATGACTTTCAGGGAACACTGGCTGCCTGCGTTCAGCAGGGTATAGAGGATATGCATGGTGCTGTCCGCAAGGCCCAGCTTGGAACTCATCTGATGATAGACCGCATCCGTTTCTGCCAGAAGGTGGTTGATGCGGAGCAGGGCTTTGGAAGGATGGATGGCCATAGGGGGGCCTCCTTTCATTTGGGTACCCTTGCATTATAGTACGATTTCGGACAAAAGTCAACAAAGAACTCCTCCGACTTTGCGGGTCGGAGGAAAGGATTACTTCAGCAAAAATGCCGTCAATTCGGCGGGGGAATCCACCGTGGTAATGGCTCCGGCAGCGTTCATTTCCGCCACGTCGCCGTACCCCCAGGACACGCCCAGAGCGGGGATGCCCAGGGCCTTGGCCCCCAGAATGTCGAACACCGTGTCGCCTACCATAATGCCGTCGGTCTGGCCGTTGACCCGTTCCAGAAGATAGGAGAGGACCTGGCTCTTGCTGCCACGCTTGCCGTCCAGGGAGGCCCCGGCGATAATTTCAAAGTAATGGTCCAATTCAAAGTGACGGAGAATGTCTACGCTGGTGACCTCTGGCTTGGAGGTGGCCACGAACAGCCGCTTTCCGGCATTTTTCAGGGCTTCCAGCATTTCCCGGACGCCGGGGTAGGGGAAATTCTCGTATTTGCCCACGGTCATGTACCGGCTTCGGTAAACGGCGATGGCCTCGTCTACCTTATCCGCCGGAATGCCGAACTGAATGAACGTCTCGCCCAGGGGCGGGCCGACGAATTTCCGCATCGTTTCCGGGCCGGGGACCTCCAGGCCAAAGTGGGAAAGGGCCAGGGCGGCGCATTTGGTGATGCCCTCGCCGGAGTCCGTCAATGTGCCGTCCAGATCGAAAAATACGCAATTCTGCTCCATGCTGCTGCCTCCGTCGTTGCTTTTTGGAAAAGTATAGCATATTTTGCGGAGAAATGCAAATAAAAACCGGGGACCAGATCGGTCCCCGGCGGAAGGTTAATGATCTTCGACTTCCGGTGCATCGGTGTTGGCAGGCTTCTTCTCGGCATTTACATAGGCCATCAGCTCGTCACCGGTGATGGTCTCCTTGGCCAGCAGATACTCGGACACCTCGTCCAGCAGGCCCCGATGGGCCAGCAGCACATTTTTGGCGTCCTGATAGCAGTCGTCCAGCAGCTTCTTCACCCGCCGGTCTACCAGAGCGGCGGTCTCCTGGGAGCAGTCCAGATAACTCTGGCCGTCCAGATACTGATTCTGCACGGTGGCGGGAGCCATGAGGCCAAGTTCTTCGTCCATGCCGTAAAGGGCAACCATATTCTTGGCCAAGGCGGTGGCCCGCTGAATGTCGTTGGAAGCGCCGTTGGTCTTGACGCCGAACACGATCTGCTCGGCTGCCCGGCCGCCTACCAGGGTCCGCAGCTCCACCTTCAGTTCCTCGGCGGTGGAGAGATATTTCTCTTCTTCCGGAAGATACATGGTGTAGCCCAAGGCCCCATCGGTATGGGGCACGATGGTGATCTTGGATACCGGCTGGGCGTGCTTTTCCAGAGCGGCCACCAGGGCGTGGCCCACTTCATGATAAGCCACCAGCCGCTTTTCCGTATCCGTCAGCACGGTGTTTTTCTTTTCGGAACCGGCAATGACCGTCTCAAAGGACACCAGCAGGTCCTCCTGATTCACCGCCTGCCGGTTGTGGCGGACGGCCCGGAGGGCGGCTTCGTTGACCAGATTGGCAAGGTCTGCGCCAACGGCTCCGGCAGTGGCCTGAGCAATTTTCTTCAGGTCTACGTCCTCGGCCAGACGAATTTTCCGGGTGTGGACCTTCAGGGTGTCCAGACGGCCCTGGAGATTGGGCCGATCCACGATGACCCGCCGGTCAAAACGGCCGGGCCGCAGCAGGGCCTTGTCCAGAATTTCGGGCCGGTTGGTAGCGGCCAGACACACGATGCCCTTGGTGGAGTCGAAGCCGTCGATCTCACCCAGCAGCTGGTTCAGGGTCTGCTCGTTTTCGGAGTTGCCGCCGTAGCGGGAATCTCTGGCCCGGCCCACGGCGTCGATCTCATCAATGAAAATAATGCAGGGGGCTACTTTGGCGGCTTGCTGGAACAGATTCCGCACCCGGCTGGCACCTACGCCCACGAACATTTCCACAAAGTCCGAGCCGGAGATGGAGAAGAAGGGAACGCCCGCTTCTCCGGCCACGGCCTTGGCAAGCAGCGTCTTACCGGTACCCGGAGGGCCTACCAGCAGCGCACCCTTGGGCAGCTTGGCACCGATGTCCGTGTATTTCTGGGGATTGTGCAGGAAGTCGATGATTTCCTGCAGGGATTCCTTGGCTTCGTCCTGACCGGCCACGTCCTTGAAGGTCACGCCGGTCTGCTTTTCCATGTAGACCTTGGCGGTGTTCTTGTTGAAGCCGCCCATCATGCCGTCACCACTGAGGCGCTTGGTGACGGAGCGCATCATCAGGAAGATTACGGCAAACATAATGACGTAGTAGAGGATCATGATGATGGTGGAGTTGTCCTCCACGATCTTCACGTCCACGTCTTTCACGCCGGACTCATAAAGCTCCGTGACCAGGCTCATCACATTCCCGGCAGGCAGGCCCGTGAAGCAGGCCTTCTGGGCGGCGGCAGGCTTGGAAGCCTCGGCCTTGGTCAGGAAGACGATGCGGTCCGCCCGAATCTCCACTTCCGCCAGCTGACCGGCATCCTTGGCGGCCAGAAAGTCGGAATAGGTGGTCTTGGTGTACTGGGAATTGGAAACGGCGTTCAGCACCGAGCTGATGAGCAGGATGATGGCGACCGTGACGATCAGGGCGATCCAGATACTTCTGGGACGCTTCTCGTCGCCGCCGTTGTTGTTGGGGGACTGGTTGTTGTCCATATGGCTGCCTCCTTTGAGACGCATCTATATTTATTACACATCATTCTATCACATTTTCTCCCCGGCTGCAATGAATGATTCCGGAATTTGCGGTGAATTTTCTGTGAATTCCCGGCCGAAAAGGAGAATTCCAGAAAAAGTGGTTGTCCAACGGCGGAAAGTCTGCTATAATGACTCTGAATCTCAAAATCGGGTTTTGAGAAAAACCTGCGGAAACGGAGTGCATCGTATGCAGACGAGAAGATATAATAACGGCCGGAAGGACCGCTTTGACCGTCCCGGCCGGCGGGAGGACCGGCAGGATGACCGCCGGGAAACGCCCACCGAGGCCGAGGAGGACGAGTGCCGTCTGGAGGGCCGCAATGCCGTGCAGGAGGCCCTTCGCTCCGGCCGGACCATCGATAAGGTGTTCGTGGCCAGCGGCGAGGTGGACCATGGCCTCCAGCGGCTGGCCCAGCAGGCCAAGGAGGCGGGCGCCGTGGTGGTCAGCGTGGACCGGCGGAAGCTGGACACCATGAGCGTGACCCACGCCCATCAGGGCATCATCGCAATGGCTGCAGCCCGGGAATATTCGACCATTGACGACATTCTGGCCTATGCAGCCGAAAAAGGCGAGGCAGCGCTGATCGTCCTGTGCGACGAGCTGTCGGACCCCCATAATCTGGGCGCAATTTTGCGGTCTGCCGAGTGCGCCGGGGCTCACGGGGTCATTATCCCCAAGCGGCGTAGTGTGGGCCTGTCTGCCGTGGTGGCCAAGGCCAGCGCCGGGGCCATCGAATTCATGAAGGTGGCACGGGTCACGAATCTGGCCGCCGCCATGGAGGAACTGAAGGAAAAGGGTGTGTGGATCTACGGTACGGCTGCCGAGGGGTCCATCCCCATGTACCAGGCGGACCTGAGAGGGCCTGCGGCCATCGTCATCGGTTCCGAGGGCGACGGTATGAGCCGCCTGGTCCGGGAGAAGTGCGACGTGACGGTGCATATCCCCATGAAGGGCCGCATTTCCTCCCTGAACGCTTCGGCGGCGGCATCCATTTTGCTCTATGAGGCGGTCCGCCAGAGAGAAACGGAGGCATGAGTATGGACGAGGACAAGAACCAGGAACTTCCGGAGCTGGACCTGGAAGCCATTTTGAAGGAATTCGGCGGCGGGGACACGGAAGAACCGGCACAGACCGAAGCACCGGTTGAACCGGAGGAAACGACCGTCACTCAGGAGACGGCCCGTATTGAAACGGAGACGGTCGCGGAAGTGACGGAAGCCCAGGCAGAGTCAAAGCCGGAAGCATCCGTTACCGGGGACACCGTGCGGCTGGAACATGTGGAGGACCTGCGGGAGGAAGTGAAAGAGGAACCCAAGGGGGACCCCCCTGCGGAGCCGGAAAAGGCCCCGGAAAAAACCGAGGAGGCATTTTCCGGGAATTGGGAGCCGGAATATGAGGAGCCTATGGGGGAGTATATCCCGCCCCAGCCCATTCCCTTCCGGCCCCGGGTCCGGCTGGCGGATCTGAAACGGAAAATTATCGCCGGACCGGAAAAACGCTATTACACCCTTTCGGAGCAGGGAGTGGGCAAGAGCCAGATCGCTTTGCTGCTGAGCCTGCTCACTACGCTTCTGTCTGCCGGACTGACGGCGGCCTACGCCTTTGGGGCTCTTAGCGAGAGCCGGCTGAAGCTGGTGGTATTTGTTCAGTTCTTTGCCGTGCTGTTCTCGGCGCTGCTGGGAAACCGGCAGCTCATTCAGGGCGTGACGGACGTATTTCATAAGCGGTTTTCTCTGAACACCATGCTGTTTTTGACTTTTGTCGCCTGCTGTGTGGACGGAGTGCTGGGCCTGCAGGAGGAGCGCATCCCCTGCTGTGCGGCGTTCAGCCTGGAAATGACCATGGCCATCTTGGCAGGCATCGAACGCCATACCACGGAAATGGGCCAGATGGATACGCTCCGGAAGGCAAATCTGCTGGACGGTCTGTTCCGCAGCGAGGATTTCTATGAGGGTCGTGGCGGCGTTCTCCGGGGCGAAGGAAACCTGGAGGATTTTCTGGACAATTATCAGGCCCTTTCCAAGCCGGAAAAGACCAGCGACCGGTACGCCCTCATCGCGTTTCTGGCCAGCGTGGCTCTGGGAGCCGTGGGCGGCGTGTTCCATGGCGTGACCTTTGGGGTGCAGGTGCTGTCTGTATCGTTGCTGGCGGCAGTCCCGGCCAGCTTCTTCGTGGCATACAGCCGCCCGGCGGCCATTTTGGAGCGGAAGCTCCACCGGGTCGGAGCCGTGATCTGCGGCTGGAAGGGCGTGGAGGGCTTCTGCGGAAAGGTCAGTGTGCCGGTAAGCTACACCGACCTGTTCCCGGCGGGCAGCGTGCTGATGAACGGTGTGAAGTTCTACGGCAAGCGGGACCCTCAGGAGATCATTGCCTACGCCAGCGCTCTGATCCGGGCCTCGGAAAGCGGCCTGTCCCCGATTTTTGACCGGGTGCTGGAAAGCCGCAACGGCTGCTATTACGATGTGGACGCCTACAGGACCTATGACAACGGCGGCATCGGCGGTGAGATCAACGGAGAGCCGGTGTTGGTAGGCGTGTTGCCCTTTATGAAGGAAATGGGCGTGGAGGTGCCGGAGGGCATCCGGGTGAACCAGGGTGTCTATGTGGCGGTGGACGGAGAGTTGTGCGGGCTGTTTGCCCTGAACTTCGCCAAGGACCTGACTGCCGTCGGGGGCATGGCTGCTCTGTGTGCCTCCGGAAAGCTGCAGCCGGTGTTGACAAGTACGGATTTCTTCCTGACGGAGACCTTTGTGGCGGAGAAATTCAATGTGAATACCCGCCGGATGGCCTTCCCGGAGGAGAATGTGCGTAGAGCCCTGGCGGTGCGGAAGCCGGAATCGGAAGCCCCGGCTCTGGCACTGATGACCAAGGCGGGCTTGGCCTCCGGAGCCTGCGCCATTACCGGCGCACGGGCCCTGCGGTCTGCCGCCAAGGCGGGGAACCTCATCCACATGATCGGCGGCGGCGTGGGCCTGGCCCTGATGGCGGCACTGACGGTGCTGGGCAGAGGGGACCTGTTGACACCCAATCACCTGTTCCTGTTCCAGCTGGTCTGGATGATCCCCGGCCTCATTGCCTCGGAATGGACCCGGACTGTTTGACAGAGAATTTTCGGAAATGCGAAACGCCATTTGGTGAGTATTGCTAAAAATCCCTCTTTTTTGACGGAAATGCCCTGCCGGAGACCCCGGCAGGGCATTTTTTCGTATTTTTTCATCGAATTACAGAATTACCAAAATTGTGATTGATTTTTTGGCTTCCTTCGTGTATAATGTCCCTATTGCAGGGCCATATGCCCAAGGATAGCAATAGGATGGGCAATCCCATCCCGAAAGGAGTTTGACAACCATGTTCACAGCAAACGCAATTCGCAATATTTGCCTGCTCGGTCACAGCGGCAGCGGCAAGACTGCCCTGGCAGAGAGCTTATTGTACATGACCGGTGCCATCGACCGGATCGGCAAGAACGCCGACGGAAACACCGTTTGTGATTATGATCCCGAGGAAATTCGCCGCCATATTTCCATTTCTACCTCCGTGGTGCCGCTGGAATACCATAATGTGAAGCTGAACCTGCTGGATACCCCTGGCGCTTTCGATTTCTCCGGTGCGGTCATGGAGGCCCTCCGGGCGGCGGATGCCGCCGTCATCGTGCTGTCCGCCAAGGACGGTATCACCGTTGGCTTTGAGAAGGCCTGGAAGTACTGCGAGGAGCGGAATATGCCCCGGTTCATCTACATTTCCAAGGTAGACGAGGACAACAGCGACTATAACGCCACCTTCAACGCGCTCCGTGAGCACTACGGCAACAAGATTGCCCCTGTGGTGGTGCCCATCTGGGACGGCTCCAAGCGGGTCACCGGCATCATCGACGTGCTGAACAAGCGGGCTTACGAGATGCAGAACCTGAAGCGGGTGGAAATTCAGGTGCCGGAGGACAAGGAGCGTGTTATCACCGAGTTCAACGATGCATTGAAGGAATCCGTGGCTGAGACCAGCGACGAGTTCATGGACAAGTTCTTCGGCGGCGAGGACTTCACCTACCGTGAAATGATTCAGGGCCTCCACAAGGGCGTTACCGACTGCACCCTGTTTCCGGTGTTCTGCGGCTCCGGCGTCACCTGCCTGGGTTCTCTGATGCTCATGGACCACATGGTGGATCTTCTGCCCAACCCCGAGGAGGGTAACTATCATAAGGCTACCAATGCCGATGGCACCATCGACGAGTTCGTGGTCTCTCCCGGCGGCGTACCCAGCGTGTTCGTGTGGAAGACTGTTTCCGACCAGTACGGTAAGTTCTCCTATATCAAGGTTCTTTCCGGAACCATTACCCCGGATACCACGCTGGTCAACGCCCGTACCGGTGAGACCGAGAAGCTGGGCAGAATGTATGTGATGTGCGGCAAGAAGAATACCGAGGTTAAGGAGCTGGGCTGCGGCGACATCGGTGCCATTGGCAAGATGGACCGGGTCAAGACCGGTGACACCCTCTGCGACCCCAGAAAGGTCGTTTCCTTGAAGGGCATCCCCTATGCTGAGCCTTGCTACTCCATGGCCATCGCACCCAAGGTGAAGGGCCAGGACGAAAAAGTCGGCACGGGCCTGAACCGGCTCAACGAGGAGGACCCCTCCTTCACCGTGTACAACAACCCGGAGACCAAGCAGTTGGTCATTTCCGGCGCCGGCGATCAGCAGCTGGACGTGATCGTTTCCAAGCTCAAGACCCGCTTCGGTGTGGATGCCGTGCTGAGCCCGGCGAAGGTCCCCTACCGGGAGCGCATCAAGAAGACTGTGGAGGCCCATGGCCGGCACAAGAAGCAGACCGGCGGCTCCGGCCAGTTCGGCGATGTGTGGATCCGTTTTGAGCCCCAGGAGGACCAGGACGATATGATCTTCGCCGAGGAAGTGTTCGGCGGCAGCGTGCCCAAGAACTTCTATCCCGCCGTGGAAAAGGGCCTGCGGGAAGCGGTCCAGAAGGGTCCCCTGGCCGGGTATCCTATGGTGAATTTGAAGGCCGTGCTGTATGACGGTTCTTACCATCCCGTGGACCCCAACGAAATGGCCTTCAAGCTGGCAGCCATTCTGGCCTTCAAGGAGGCCATGCCCAATGCCGGTGCGACCCTGCTGGAGCCCATCGCATCTCTGAAGGTCCGGGTCCCCGCGGACAACATGGGTGATGTGATCGGCGACCTGAACAAGCGCCGTGGCCGCATCATGGGCATGGAGCATGACAAGGAGGGCAACGCCGTTGTGGAGGCAGAAGTGCCTATGGCGGAGATGGGTTCCTACGCCATCGACCTACGGGCCATGACCCAGGCCAGAGGTACCTTCACCATGCACTTCGAGCGCTATGAGGAAGTGCCCAAGGCCAACCAGGCCAAGGTCATTGCCGATGCCAAGAACGAGGAGTAAATAAGCAAATTTTGCAACCGCCCCCTGCGGCCAGTCCGCCGGGGGCGGTTGTTGCTTTTACCGCAACTTTACATTTGCCCGGTAGCGGGTTTTACATTTCTTCTTTATACTGATGGACGTAAACCAAAGAAATCCAAATGAATCCAAAAACCAAAGGAGAAATGACTTATGAAAAAGATGCTTGCACTGGCGCTGAGCGCCGTTTTGATGTTGGGGGCTCTGGCCGGATGCGGCAAGACCACCGGCACGGTATCCACCGACGGCTCCACCTCCATGGAGAAGGTCATGGAAATTCTCGGCGAGGTGTTCCGGGAAAAAACCGGCAACACCGTGAACTACAACCCCACCGGCTCCGGCTCCGGTATCCAGGCCGTCAGCGAGAAGCGCTGTGACATCGGCCTTGCCAGCCGGAATCTGAAGGATGAAGAAAAGGCCAACGGCCTCACCGGCACGGTGGTGGCCATTGACGGCATCGCCATCGTGGTGAACAAGGAAAACCCGGTGTCCGATCTGACGGTAGAGCAGATCGCCAAGCTGTACACCGGTGAGATCACCAACTGGAGCGAGCTGGGGGGCAATGACGCCCCGGTGGTGCGCATCGGCCGGGAGGCCGCTTCCGGCACCCGGGACGGCTTCGAGTCCATTACAAAGACTGCTGAAAAGTGCCTGTACGATCAGGAACTGACCTCCACCGGTGACGTGATTGCCGCAGTGGCCGGAAACGCCAACGCCATCGGCTACGCTTCCCTGTCCGCCGTGGGCGATACCGTGAAGGTCCTGAGCGTGGGCGGCGTGACTCCCAGCGAGGAGACCGTCCAGAACGGCACCTACGCCATCCAGAGAAACTTCGTGCTGGTAACGAGAGACGACACCCCTCTGACCGGCGCTGCGAAAGCCTTCTTCGACTTTGCTACCTCCAAGGAAGCGGATGAGTACATCATCAAGGCCGGTGCGGTCCCTGTTGTCCACTGAGAAACATTCCGCCTTTACCCGGTGGGGGCTTCCTCACCGGGCAAAGTCATAAGGAGGCGTAGCTTTGAAACCAAACAAACAGTCCCCGGTGGAGGGAACCATGCACGGCATTTTCCTGTTCTGCGGTTTTACCGCCGTGGCCTTTGTGCTGTTTTTAACGGGCTATCTGCTCATTGCAGGCCTGCCCGCCATCCGGAAGATCGGCCTTATCCCATTTTTGACCGGTATCGTCTGGAATTCCACCGGCTCGGACCCCCAGTACGGCATTGCACCATTTATTCTCACCAGCTTTTACGGCACCTTCGGGGCCATTGTGCTGGGGGTTCCCGTGGGGGTGCTGACGGCGATTTATCTTGCGAAAATGGCCCCGGAGGGGGTTCGGAAGGTCCTGCGGACCGCTGTGGACCTGTTGGCGGGCATCCCGTCGGTGGTCTATGGCCTGGTGGGCATGATGGTCCTGGTTCCTGCGGTGCAGAAGATTTTTAACCTGCCCCACGGAGCGAACCTGTTTTCCGCCATCCTGGTGCTGGCGGTGATGATCTTGCCGACCGTCATCAGCGTGTCGGAAACGGCCCTGCGGGCAGTGCCGAAGGAGTATGAGGAGGCCAGCCTGGCCCTGGGGGCCACGAAAACCGAGACGGTGATGAAGGTCAGCGTCCACGCTGCTTCCAGCGGCATCGCCTCCGCCGTGGTCATGGGCATCGGCCGGGCCATTGGCGAGGCCATGGCGGTGATGATGGTCTCCGGAAATGTGGCCAATATGCCGGGGCTTTTTACCAGCGTCCGGTTCCTGACAACCGCTGTGGCCAGCGAAATGGCCTATTCCTCCGGCCTCCAGCGGCAGGCGTTGTTCTCCATTGCGCTGGTTCTGTTCGGCTTTGTGATGGTCATTAACCTGATCCTGAACGCCCTGATGAAGAAGGGGGAACGGAAAGCATGAAGAAGAAACTGCCTTTGCGCCGAAGGGCCTTCGTCGTCCTGTGCAAAACGGGGATGTATTTTGCAGCGGGCATCACAGCGGCACTGCTGGTGTTCCTGATTGGATATATTTTCGTGAAGGGCTTGCCCAACATCACCTGGGAGCTGCTGACCACGGCATCCAGCACTCTGAAGGGGACCACGGGTATCCTGCCAAACCTGGTGAACACCCTGTATATCATCGTCCTGACCCTCATCGTGGTGCTGCCCTTGGGCGTGGGCGCTGCGGTGTATCTGACGGAGTACGCCCGGAACAAGCGGCTGGTGAATCTCATTTCCTTCGCCACGGAGACCCTGGCGGGCATTCCTTCCATCCTCTATGGCCTGGTGGGTATGTTGTTCTTTACGGAATTGTGTGGCCTGAAAAGCTGTCTGCTGGCAGGTGCTCTGACCCTGGCCATTATGACTCTGCCGACGATTATCCGCACCACTCAGGAGAGCCTGAAAACCGTCCCTCAAAGCTACCGGGAGGGTGCTCTGGGCCTGGGGGCCGGCAAATGGCACATGATCCGCACCGTGGTCCTGCCTGCCAGTGTGGACGGCATCGTCACCGGTTGCATCCTGACGGTGGGCCGCATTGTGGGCGAATCTGCTGCCCTGCTCTTTACCACCGGCATGAGCAACGCGCTTTTAGCCCCCTGGGAAGCAGTCCTGCCCAACCGGGCCGGGACGACTCTGACGGTGGCCATGTACAAATTCGCCAAGGAGCGGGGACAGTTCGATGTGGCCTTCGCCATTGCGGCGATTTTACTGATCCTGACGCTGCTGATCAACCTGGCGGCCCAGTACGCCGGGAAAAAATTGAAGAAATAAGGGGAGTTTACGCCCATGACAAAATTGGAAACAACGGATCTGCACTTGTGGTACGGGAATTTTGAGGCTTTGAAGGGCATCTCCATGGCCATTCCCGAAAAGGAGATCACCGCCTTCATCGGCCCCTCCGGCTGCGGCAAATCAACCTACTTAAAGACCCTGAACCGGATGAACGACCTGGTGGAGGGCTGTCGCATCCAGGGAAAAGTGACCCTGGACGGGGAGGACATTTACGGCAATATGGATGTGAACCTGCTGCGCCGTCGGGTGGGTATGGTGTTCCAGAAGCCCAATCCCTTCCCCATGAGCATTTACGATAATATTGCCTACGGCCCACGTATTCACGGCGTCCGGTCCAAGGCCAAGCTGGATGAAATCGTAGAAACGTCTTTGCGGCAGGCGGCCATCTGGGAGGAAACAAAGGACAAGCTGAAAAAATCCGCGCTGGGCCTTTCCGGCGGCCAGCAGCAGCGGCTGTGCATTGCACGGGCCTTGGCTGTGGAGCCGGAGGTGCTGCTGATGGACGAGCCCACCTCTGCCCTGGACCCAATTTCCACTGCGAAAATAGAAGACCTTGCATTGGAACTGAAAAAACGCTATACTATTGCTATCGTCACCCATAATATGCAGCAGGCGGTGCGTATTTCTGACAGGACCGCTTTCTTCCTGCTGGGGGACTTGATCGAGTATGCGCCTACAGAGCAGCTTTTCTCCACTCCCGTGGACAAACGGACGGAAGATTATATTACCGGGAGGTTCGGATAATGCGGAATCGATACGATCAGCAGCTGCACCTGCTGAAAAAAGAAATGATCTCCATCGGCGCCCTCTGCGAGACGGCCATTGCCCGTTCGGCTCAGGCCCTGCTTACCGGAGACTGGGCTCTGGCTGGGCAGGTCACGGAGCTTTCCGGGGAGATTTCCGCCAAAGAGCGGGAAATTGAGGGGATGTGCCTGAAAATTTTATTGCAGCAGCAGCCGGTGGCACGGGATTTGCGGATGGTGTCCTCTGCGCTGAAAATGGTTACGGATATGGAGCGCATCGGCCATCAGTCCGCCGACATTGCGGATATTATCCAGGTGGCAAAATTAAAGCCCCGGGAGGACATCCGGGACCTTTCCGACATGGCCCGGGCGGCCATTTTCATGGTCACGGAGGCCATCGACGCCTTCGTGGGCCAGGACGAAAAGAAAGCACGGGAAGTGGCGGCCTATGATGACGTGGTGGACGATTACTTTTCCCGCATCCGTAAAAAGCTCATTCTTTCCATCCGGGACCCCCAGCACGACGCAGAATACGCCATGGACCTGCTGATGATCGCCAAGTACTTTGAGCGGATCGGAGACCATGCGGTGAATATCGCCGGGTGGGTGATTTTCTCCATCACCGGCAGCCGGGAGGAGTGAAGTACATGATCTACTGCGTGGAGGATGAGGACAGCATCCGAAACCTGATGACTTACGCCCTGGAGGCTTCCGGCTTTACGGCCAAGGGCTTCCCGGACAGCGTGGAATTTTTCAAGGCGGTGGCGGAGAAGAAACCGGACCTGGTGCTTCTTGATATTATGTTACCCGGAAAGGATGGACTGGAAATTCTCCGTTCCCTCCGCTCAGACCCGGCCACGGCGAAAATTCCCGTTATTATGGCCTCCGCACGGGGTACGGAATTCGACAAAGTGACGGGCTTGGACCTGGGGGCCGACGACTATCTGGCCAAGCCCTTCGGCATGATGGAAATGGTCAGCCGTATCCGGGCGGTCCTTCGCCGGGCCACTCCGGCGACTGTTGCGGCCACGTTGGGCTTCGACGGCCTTTGCATGGATCCCAACGCCCACACATTGACCCTGGATGGGGCCAGCGTGGTGCTGACACTGAAGGAATTTGCCCTGCTGCGGCTGTTTTTGGAAAATCCCGGTCAGGTTTTTACAAGAGAACAGCTCTTGGAGCAGGTCTGGGAGACCAGCTATGTGGGGGAGACCCGGACCGTTGACGTTCACATGGGGACCCTGCGGACCAAGCTGGGCCGGTGGGGCAGCCACGTCAGGACCGTCCGGGGTGTGGGCTATCGATTGGAGGTCCAGCCATGAACAAACGGATTTTTCGGGGCATTTCCCTGACAGCCCTTGTGGTGCTGCTGCTTTCCATGGTGATCATCTTCGGGGCCTTGTACGGGTATTTTGACAATTTGGAGGCCAGTCGCCTGCGGACCGAGACGGCCCTGGCTGTCCAGGGGGTCCGGCTCAGCGGCAGCGCCTATTTTGAGGACCTGGAGCCGGGGGATTACCGTCTGACATGGGTGGCGGAGGATGGACGTGTCCTGGCGGATACGGAAACTGACCCGGCAGCCATGGAAAATCACGCTTCCCGGCAGGAGATCGCTCAGGCTCTGAAAAACGGCTACGGCGAGAGCCGCCGGTATTCCGATACCCGCATGGAAAAGACCCTGTACTATGCCCTCCGGTTGGAGGACGGCAGCGTAGTGCGACTGTCCGTGGCCACCAGTACGGTGCTGAATCTGGTGCTGGGCATGGCCCAGCCGATATGCCTGGTGCTGGCCGGGGCACTGGTAATGTCCCTGATCCTGGCGGGGCGTATATCCAAGAAGATCGTGGCACCCTTGAATGCGCTGGATTTGGATCATCCGTTGGATAACGAGGGCTACGATGAACTTTCGCCCCTGCTCCGGCGGCTGGACGTGCAGCAGCAGCAAATCCGTAGCCGCACCGCCGAATTGAAGCGCCGCCAGGCGGATTTTGCTGCCGTGACGGACAGCATGGGAGAGGGACTGGTGCTGCTGGACCAGGAGGACGCGGTCCTGAGCATCAATCCTGCTGCCTGCCGCCTGCTGGAATGTACGGCCACCATTGGCCGGGATATTCTGGAAGTAAACCGCAGCCCGGAACTGCGCGCTGTGTTGGCTCGGGCCCATGAGGGCCGGCGGGCCGAGGAACTGATAAGCATTCGTGGCAGCAAATACCGGCTGGAAGGGACCCCGGTGGAAAGCAGCGGCGTCGTCCGGGGAGTGGTGCTGCTGTTCCAGGACGTGACGGAGCGGGAGCAGGCGGAGCGTATCCGCCGGGAGTTCACCGCCAACGTGTCCCATGAGCTGAAGACCCCCCTCCATGCCATTTCCGGCTATGCGGAGCTGCTGTCGGCGGGCATGGTGAAGTCGGAGGATATGCCCCGGTTTGCCGGGAATATTTACACCGAAGCCCAGCGGCTCATCCTGCTGGTAGAGGACATCATCCGCCTTTCCCAGCTGGACGAGGGGGCTGCCGGCATGGGCCGGGAGCAGGTGAATCTGGCCCAGTTGGTCCGGGAGACGGTCCGCAGTCTGGACAGCATGGCGTCGGAGGCCCAGGTGACGGTGGCGACGGAGCTGGAAAACGTGTCCGTCAACGGCATCGAGCAGCTTCTTTCCGGGGTGGTGTACAATCTGGCGGACAACGCCATCAAGTACAATCATCCCGGCGGCACCGTGACCATTCGCTTGAGAGAGCGGGGAGAGCAGGCCATTCTGCAGGTGGCGGATAGCGGCGTGGGTATCCCGGAGGAGAGCCGGGAGCGGATTTTCGAACGGTTCTATCGGGTAGACAAGAGCCGGTCCAAGGCCGTTGGCGGCACGGGCCTGGGATTGTCCATTGTCAAGCACGCCGTGATGATCCACCGCGGGACCATCCATGTGGATTCCACCTTGGGCAAAGGCACGACCATCACCGTCACACTGCCGAAAGACAGCGAATAAAGCCGAGAAAGCAAATCAATCAGAGAAAATGAATGAATCAAAAAACCACCGGCAGCGGGAAATATCCCGCTGCCGGTAATTTCATAGCCCTACAGTGCTCCGCCGGGGGGGCGCAGCCCGGGGCGAAAAAAGGGGAAAAATCCAGGATATGGGGTTGCAATGGGTTGAGGGAAATGATATGATTATGTAAATCCAGCCGGAGACGGTCAGATGCCGGACAACAGCCCCAGAGACTGCTTCCAGAGCAGAACCCGCCGGACGGCGTTGTCAATCTGTTCTTCGGAAATGCGGCCTTCCCGAATGGCTTCCAGTACCGCTGCGTACTGCTCCGGGAAATCGCTGGAGATCAGCAGATCGTTTCCTGCCAGAACAGCCAGAACGGCCGCTTCCCCGACGCCGTAGGGAACAGAAATTGCATCCATAACCAGATCATCTGTGACCAGAACACCGTTATAGCCCATGGTTTCCCGGACATAGCGGTGGACCGCCGGGGACAGGGATGCCGGGTATTCCGCATCCAGTGCAGTGACCTGAATGTGGGACATCATGACGGCTCCGCAGCCGGCCTCCATTCCGGCGGCAAAGGGCAGGAGATCCTGGGCTTCCAGTTCCTCCAGGGAACGATTTTCTATGGCAATCCCCACGTGGGTGTCAGCATTGTTCCCATAGCCGGGGAAATGCTTCAATACACAGCCGATGCCGTAAGTCTGTCCTTTCTCTACGGCAATTTGTACCCATTGACAGGTAAGCTCTGGGCTTTGCCCCAGAGAACGGTCATAAAGAAATGCTGCCGGGTCGGTGGTAATGTCGCAGACCGGGGCCAGGTTAACGTTAATGCCCAAATCGGACAGCAATGCGTCTTTTTCTACCTCGGCAGTGCGCAAGGCTTCCATGCCGCCTCCTTCATAAAGGGAGCGTGGGGAGGAAAACGGCGCATCCCGGAAAGCGGGCTTGTCGCTGATGCGGACGACACTGCCGCCTTCCTCATCAACGGCGATCAGCAGCGGAATGGTGGCGGCTTCCTGGTAGCGTTCCAACGTCTGCCGCAGGGATTCGGGTGTTTCGTCTTCCGTGTCCCGGTCAAAGAGGACGAGCCCGCCCAGATGATATTGGGCAATGTCTTCCGCTGCCGTTTCCTTCCGGCATCGGGCCAGGAACAACTGGCCGACCTTTTCTTCTGTGGTCAGGCCGGAGAGCAGAAGGTCTACGGGGTCCGGAGGGAGCGTAGGTGCCTGAGTAGGGACTTGCGTGGGAGGTTGGGTTGTGACCTGGGCAGACGGCTCCGGTGGCAGTGTCGCCCGGGAGGACGCTTTTGGCATGGGCTGCACGGAGCAGCCGCAGAGCAGCAGACAGAGAATGACGCAGAAAAATTTTTTCATTGGATTCACCTCGGGAAGCATTATAGCATATTCTTCCATGAAAATACAGACGGGCGGTACTTATGCAATTCAATTCCATCCCTTTTCTTTTTTATTTCCTACCGGCGTTCCTGGCGGTCTACTATCTCACGCCCCGGCGGGGCCGCAGCGCCGTGCTGGCGGCGGCCAGTTGCCTGTATTATTACCTGGCCTGCGGGCGGCAGATCTGGCCCGTGGCGGTGTTGCTGGAAGTGACGGGCCTGACGTTTCTATTGGGCCTGCTGCTGAA
This sequence comes from Clostridiales bacterium, assembly GCA_022770345.1. Taxonomy (GTDB): domain Bacteria; phylum Bacillota; class Clostridia; order Oscillospirales; family Oscillospiraceae; genus Faecousia. Next base: position 33,636 of record JALEII010000055.1, read on the forward strand.
AAAATGGCGTTCCGGCGTGCTGCTGGCGGTGAGCATATTGATGCCTGTGGGGCTTCTCGTGTTCTTCAAATGCCATCAGGGCGGGAAAATGCTGCCCCCCGGCATGAGCTTTTACTGCTTCCAGCTGGCAGCCTATCTCATTGATGTGTACCGGAAAAAATGCCCGGAGGAGCGAAGCCCCTTCCGGTTCGCTGCGCAAATTCTCCAATTCCCCAAGCTGCTTTCCGGGCCGCTGGCGGAGCCAAGAAAATTGCAGCTGGAGTCCCAAAGTCCCTGCCTTTGCCCCTACGCCATTCACCATGGCCTCCAGGAGCTGATTCTGGGCCTTGCCATGAAAGTATTGCTGGCAGACCGCTTGGGGGGCCTGTGGGCCGAGACGGCGGTTGCTGGCTTTGGGGGCATCTCCACGCCCCTGGCCTGGCTGGCGCTGCTGGCCTACGCCCTGCGGCTCTATTTTGACTTTTACAGCTACAGTCTCATGGCCATGGGCCTGGGGCGGCTGGTGGGGTATCATCTGCCCCGGAATTTCCTGGACCCCTACGCCTCCGTTACGGTTTCGGAATTTTACCGCCGGTGGCACGCCACCTTGGGCAGGTGGTTTCGGGAATATGTGTACATTCCCTTGGGCGGCAGTCGGAAGGGCTGGAAGCGCACGGCGGTGAATCTGGCCATCGTGTGGGCCCTGACGGGCTTCTGGCACGGAAACGGTGGAAATTACCTTTTGTGGGCGGGCTTTTTGCTGGCGCTTATCTTGCTGGAAAAGCTGTTCTGGGGGAAAGTCTGCCGAAAAGTGCCGCTTTTGGGGCATCTTTACACGATTTTTGCGATTTTAATTAGCTGGGTGCCCTTTGCCATCGGGGACCGGGCCAAAATGACGGTTTTCCTGGGCAAGCTGTTTGGCATGGGCCGTGCCGTGAACCCACTGGACTACCGGATGGTGGGCGGGGCGTATTTGCCCTATCTGATCATCGGGGTGCTGCTGGCAATGCCCTGGCTGCCCCGGCTGGTGCGGAAAATCCAGAAATACTGGATTGCCGACGTTCTTCTGTTCCTGCTGTTCTGGGTGTGCGTGTATGTCATGGCCACCAGTGTGGGCAGTCCTTTCCTGTATTTCCAATTCTAGAGGGAGTGCGTTTCCGTGAAAAAACGACTGATTATATTCGCCTTGGCACTGGTTCTGTCGGGATTGGCCTTGAGCGGGGCGGGGTGCTATTATAAATACGTCGTTCTGCGGCCCTATGGGCTGGCTCAGGACCAATTCGCCCCGGCGATCCCGATTCTGCTGCTGACCGACAAAGGGAGACTCCGGGAGCAGCTGCGGCAGGCGCAGGACCAGGCCACGGCCCCGACCACGGAGCCGACGACGGAACCGACGACGGAGTCAACTACGGTCCCCACGGAGCCGATGACAGAACCGACTACGGAAGAGACTACGGAGCCGACAACCGAACCGCCTACCGAACCGCCTACGGAACCCACCACCCCGCCGCCGGTGACGGATGGAAAAGTGGATGAAAACTGGTTTGATGATGCGCTGTTTGTGGGGGATTCCCGGACGGCGGGAATGCGGCTGTACAGCCGTCTGGGCCAGGCGGATTATTTCAGCTACACGGGTATGACCGTGTTCAACTGGCCGGAAATCGAGACGGAGGACCTGTACTTTCCGAAGGAAAGTCTGGAAACCCTGCTGGACAGCAAGACCTATGGGAAAATTTTCCTATGCCTGGGCATCAACGAGTGCGGCAGCGACCACGACGAAATTTTGAATGCCTATGGGGAGCTGGTGAACGTTCTGCGGGAAAAGCAGCCGGAGGCGCAGATTTTTCTCGTAAGCATTATGACCGTGGGCCGGAGCAAGGCCCAGGACGGCTGGTATTTCAATCCGGAAAACATTGGGGAGTTGAATCATCGAATCGCCCAGTTGGCCGCCGACAAGAACCTTTTTTATCTGGACAGCAACGTCCGCTTTGCCGATGAAAACGGCTATCTGCCGGACAACCTCAGCGCCGACGGCTGCCATCTGTACGCCGAGGACTACCTTACCTACACGGATTGGCTCCGGGAGGCGGTGGCGGACTTGCTTTTTTCCTGAAAATCGCTATAATGAAAGGGTAGGAGATGCTTATGAAGCTGCTCATTCGCCAGCGGGTCTTTTCCTGGACGGACAGCTATGACGTCTACGATGAGACCGGTAAGCCAAAATATTTCGTGAAGGCCGAGTGGTTCACATTGGGCCATCAGATCCATGTGTACGAAAAGGCCACGGGCCGGGAGGTGGGGTCCATCCACCAGAAGCTGTTCCGCTTTCTGCCGGCCTTTGAGATCGTGCTGAACGGACAGACCATGGGCACGGTCCGGAAGGAATTTACCTTCTTTTCGCCCCGATATTCCATTGACTATCAGGGCTGGACGGCGGAAGGGGACCTGTTCGGCTGGGATTATGACGTGCGCCGTGGAAATGCCACGGTGCTGCATATTTCCAAGGAGCTTTTTACCTGGGGCGACACCTATGCCATGACTTTTGAAAATCCCGCCGTGGAAATGCCCGGACTGCTGCTGGTCATTGCCATCGATGCGGCAAATTGCAGCCAAGGAGACTAAATTTTATGGAAAAAATCACCAGCTTTACCATTGACCACATCCGGCTCCAGCCGGGCCTGTACGTTTCCCGGAAGGACCGGGTGGGCAGCGAGACCGTGACCACCTTCGACCTTCGGGTCACCAGTCCCAATGACGAGCCGGTGATGAATACCGCCGAGGTCCACACCATTGAGCATCTGGCGGCTACCTATCTGCGCAACGACCCCACATGGAAGGACCGGGTGCTGTACTTCGGGCCTATGGGCTGCCGCACGGGCTTTTACCTGCTGCTGACCGGGGACCTGACTTCCCGGGAGGCGCTGCCGCTGGTCCGGGATTGCTTCCGGTTCATCCGGGACTACGAGGGCGAAGTCCCCGGTGCATCCCCCAGGGATTGCGGCAATTATCTGGACATGAACCTGAACATGGCGCACTACTGGGCGAAGCGCTACGCCACTCTGCTGGAAAACATCGACGAAAGCCGCCTGAACTACCCGGAGGACTGATATTATGAAGAAACTAGGCATTATCGGCGCCATGAAGGTGGAGGTAGAGACCCTTCAGAACGCCATGACCGGGAAGAGAATTCAGTCCATCGCCGGAATGGACTTCTGCGAGGGCCTGCTGGAAGGACTGCCTGCCGTGGTGGTGGAGTGCGGCGTGGGCAAGGTTAATGCGGCAGTGTGCGCGCAAATTCTTTGCTCCTGCTATCAAATTTCTCATCTGGTCAACACCGGTGTGGCCGGTTCTCTAAATGCCAAGCTGGATATTTGTGACCTGCTGGTCAGCAAAGATGCGATGTATTATGACGTGGATTGCCAATATGTGGGCTATGCCCCCTGCGTATTGCCGGGAATGCCGGAGACCTTTGAGGCGGATGATTCCCTCATCGGCCGGGCTTTTGCGGCGGCGGAATCGATCAAACCCGGCCACACCCACATCGGGCGGGTGGCTACCGGCGACTGCTTTGTGGCCAAGAAGGAGCTGAAGGAAAAGATCGTGGCGCTGACCCAGGCTTCCTGCGTGGAGATGGAGGGAGCGGCCATCGCCCATACTGCCTACAAGAACGGTGTGCCTTTCGTGATTTTGAGGGCCATCTCCGACAAGGCCGACGACTCGGCGGAAATGGATTATCCCACCTTCGAGGCCAACGCCGCCGCCTTCTGCGCCCGGCTGACCGAGGCGCTGGCCCGGGATCTGGCTCAGGACGAATGACCCAATCAATAGCTGAAAAATCCCCGGAAACGGTTAGAAGAAATCGTTTCCGGGGGATTTTTTTTGTTCATACAGCTTTCGGCAGCGTTCGACCCAAGTGTGGAAGTATAATGGATCTGTCGTCAGGGGAACAGGGAAAGACCTCAGTTGGAATGATCCTTCTCCTGGTCCTTCTGCAGCTGTTCAATGCCGCGGCGGATCAGGTCAATGGTGGCAGCGGATCGGCTTGGGTATCGGTTCTCGAAACGGAAATCATCGATCTCCTTCAAGAGCTCCTCATCCACGATCACAGTAAAGCGCGGTTTTTCTGTTGGCATGGTTCATTCCTCCTTACGGGTGTAATTATGCACAAGTTCAGAGCTTCTGTCAAGAGGACAAATTCGAATACATAGGGAAAACGGGAAAATTTTGAGGAAAGTTGTATTATCAATCCTGGAAGAAGCTGGAAAATAGTCTGTTAATTTTTCTTTAGAACCCGTCTGAAAAAAGGGATTGACAAGTTCATACAATATGCCCTATAATATAAAACACAAGTTCGGAGGTTCATACAAAGCAAATGTTCATACGAAGCGAGAAAGGAGATAAAACCATGGTCGGAAAAAAGTTGACGTTGATCTTGAACCCGGAATTGGCGCAGATGCTGGAGACACTGAAGAATACGGAGGCTTTCCGGGAAAGAAGTCAGGCGGAAATGCTGCGGACGCTGATCCGGGCGGGCCTTCGTGCGGAATGGAAGAAATTGGACCGGGAAGCTCTGGTCATGTGAGAGAGGAGAGGACACCATGATCCGGAAGATCGCCAATGGACTGTCCACCGTGGTAATGGTCCTGGTGGTGTTGCTGGCGCTGACGCTGGTAGGCGGACGGCTGTTCGGGATGCAGACCTATGCGGTGCTGTCCGGCTCTATGGAACCGGCGTACCCTACGGGGGCGCTGCTGTACGTCCGAAAGGTGGACCCGGCGGACATTCAGCCGGGGCAGGTCATTACATTTCTGCTGGATGAACATACCGTGGCAACCCATCGGGTGGTGGAGGTCGTCCCGGACCCGGAGGAGGCGGGCATCTACCGCTACCGGACCAAGGGCGACGCCAACGAGGCCGCCGATGCGGGTCTGGTCCACTGCAAGAACGTCCTGGGGACCCCGGTGGCGTCCATCCCGTATTTGGGCTATGTCATCACCTGGATCCAGAATCCCCCGGGAACGTATATTGCCATTTCTGCGGCGGCGGTGCTTTTGCTGTTGGTATTCCTTCCGGATCTGTTTACGGAGGATAAGAAGAAAAAATACGCCCCGGACGCAGAAAGCCGCTGAGCGAAGCATCTGCTCAGCATTTCCATGAAGGGCAATGCCGCAAGGCTCCCGATATTGCATTCTTTTAAGGAGGTTTTCATGGATGAAAACAAGAAGTAAGGCTCTGCTCCTGACGCTCTGTGCGGTGCTGCTTGTGACCGCCTCAGTGCTGGGGACCATGGCATTCCTGACCTCGACGGATGAAGTCAAGAACACGTTCACGGTTGGTTCCGTGAATATCGCGCTGGACGAGGCGAAGGTCGAGACCGACGGAACGCCTGTTGAGGGCGCTGCCCGTGTGAAGGCAAATGAATACCATCTGCTGCCTGGCCATACTTACACCAAAGACCCCACTGTGACGGTGAAGAATGGCAGCGAAAGCGCTTATGTGCGGCTGAAGGTCACGTTCAACAACGCCGACGACATGATTGCCATGTGCACGGACCCGGAGTATGCGGACGATGGCCCCACCGGTGTGGAAAATGCCTATCCGCTGATTCGGATGGTCAAGTTTGTCGAGGCAAATGCTGCAAAATGGGACGGTGTTATTCCGGAAAACATGGTGGAAACAGAAGAAATGCTGAAAAACAGCAAGTATTTCCAGAAAACCGGCGACACGCTCACCTATTACTTCTACTACAAGACCCCGGTTGCAGCCCCTGATGGCGACGTGAAGCTGGAGACGCTGTTCGATGCAGTCACGGTTCCGGGTTGGGTCAAGGGCGATCAGCTTGCAAAGCTGAACGATTTCAAAATCACCGTTGTTGCCGAAGCAATCCAGGCCGACGGCTTTACAAATGCGGATGCTGCCTGGGAACATTTTTGACGACAGGTAATGTTGTGATTCCAACAGAGAAGGGCAAACCGTCCGGTTTTCCTTCCTGTTGAAATAAAGCTCACTTTTAAGGGAAGGAGGACAAGGAAAATGAAAAATCATGCAAACCGCCACAGTGTGAGCAGCAAGGCTTTTGCCGCTGTGCTGGCGCTGGCGCTGGTGCTGGGGTGTGCATTGGGCGGAACGGTGGCCTGGCTGGTCGCTAACTCCGATACCGTTACCAATACCTTCACCTACGGAGACATCAACATTGCGTTGACCGAAACCAAGCCTGTGAATCGGGAGGCCAAGATTATCCCCGGCATGAATATTGAAAAGGACCCGAAGGTGACGGTGAAAGCCAACTCCGAAGCCTGCTGGCTGTTCGTGAAGGTGGAAGAGACTGGTACGTTTGTGGATGGTAAGGTGACTTACTCCATTGCAGACGGCTGGACGGCTCTGACCGGGCAGCCCGGTGTTTACTACCGTGAAGTTGGCGCTGCGACTGCTGACACCGACTTTTATGCTCTGAAAGACAATGTTGTCAAAGTCAGCGATAGACTGACGAAAGAGGACATAAAGAACATCACTACCAAACCCACGCTGACCTTCACGGCCTACGCTGTTCAGAAGGACGGTATTACCGATGCTGCCACTGCGTGGGCAAAGGTCAATGCTACCAGTTCCACTACTCCCACAACTCCCACCAATCCCTAAGTATCCCCTCTGCGCAAGGGCGCAGAAAATAATCAATCTTAATTAAGGAGAAAGTTGATCATGAAGAAGAAAATTACCGCAATTTTCCTGTGCGTTGCCCTGCTAGCAACTGCGATCGTGGGAGCCTCTCTGGCTTACTTCACCGACACGGACAATGAGACCAACACCTTCACCGTCGGTAACGTGAAGATCGACCTGATCGAAAAAGAACGTGACGGCAACGGCGGCACGAAGGACTTCACCCAGGGCAAGAAGCTGTACCCCATTGTCGGCTCCGCTCAGGGCGAGAAGGATGCGCTGGGTATGCCCACTGCCAAGAACTACGTGGATAAGATGGTCACCATCAAGAACACCGGTACCGAGAAGGCTTACATCCGTGCTTACTTCGCAATCCCCTCCGCTCTGGACGACGGCTACGAGACCTTCAACGCCGGCATGAACGTCCTGCACTTCAACTTTGGCAACAAGGTTGTTGACGGCACTGTCACTTCTACCGAAG
>JALEII010000074.1 GCA_022770345.1 Clostridiales bacterium
GGCAGCCTGCTCATGGGCCTGCTGTATTGCTTCCTGACGGTGACGCTCCGGGCCAACCAGAACGTCACGGGTCTGGCCATGACCACCTTCGGCGTGGGCTTCGGCAATTTCTTCGGCGGCTCCCTCATCAAGCTCACCGGCAGCGAGGTCCCCTCCATTGCCCTTTCCGCCACCAGCAGCTATTTCTCCGCCAGTCTGCCCTTTGCGGACAAGCTGGGCTGGTTTGGGAAAATTTTCCTGTCCTACGGTTTCCTGGCCTACCTGGCCATTGCCATCGCCCTGACGGTCTCCTATTTCCTGACCCACACCCGCAAGGGTTTGCAGCTCCGGGCCGTGGGCGAAAGCCCCGCCACCGCCGACGCAGCGGGCATCAATATCACCCGCTACAAATACACCGCCACCTGCGTGGGCAGCATGATCGCAGGCCTGGGCGGACTGTACTACGTCATGGACTACGCCTGCGGCGTCTGGTCCAATGATGCCTTCGGCGACCGGGGCTGGCTGGCCATCGCGCTGGTCATCTTCACCATCTGGCGGCCCAACGTGGGCATTCTCTCCTCCATCCTGTTCGGTGGACTGTACATCCTGTACCTGTTCCTGCCCACCCCGGACCTGGCAGTAAAGGAGCTTTACAAGATGCTCCCGTACCTCGTCACCATTCTGGTGCTCATCGTCACCAGTATGCGCAACAAGCGGGAAAATCAGCCCCCCGAGGGCCTGGGCCAGGCCTACTTCCGGGAGGACCGTTAAAAAAGAATTTCACCGTCCTGACGCAAATCAGGACGGTGTTTTTTTCACGCCCCCGGCGGGCAGGTTTTTTCTGCCCGCCGGGGGCCTTTGATTCGGGGAAACGCCGTGTTCTCGGCGTTTCCCTTGTTTTCTACTTACTGGAAGTTACCCTTCAGCCATTCGCTGCCGTCGGCAGTGATGCGGTAGTGAGCATCGAAGGCATCCGCCTCCACCCAGTCTGCACCATTCTTTTGCAGCAGGACAATGTGCAGATTCGTCCAGTCCCCGGCAGCAAGCGTACCGTTTCCGAGACTTGCAAAGGGGATGGCCAGTTCCATCCGCCCGGAATTGACCTCCCACTGAGGGGCCAGGACAGAATCCACGGTTCCGGCCAGGGTCCAGCCGTCGCTTCCGGCGGTGTAGCGGCAGTAGTCACCGCTGTCGCTGGAACGCATGACCATGCTCCGCATGGAATGGGTCATTTCCCCGCCGGTCATGGTAGTGGTCATAGCCGTTCCCGTGCCGCCGTCGGCGTAGACCTGCACGGCGAACACTTCCTCCGCCTGATATCCGGGCAGGGTCCAGCCGTCCAGATCCAGCCGCAGGTAAACATTTCCGCCGTCATTGGCCAGATACACCCGTTTCAGATCGTAGGAACCGCTGGCATCCCCCACCGGGTCCGTGTAGTAGGGGACTCCCGCCCACTGGGTCCAGTCTCCCACGCAGCCGTCGTGCATGGTCACGGCCCGGTAAGCCCCTGCGTTCACCTGGGGGCCGTAGATGCGCATATCGAACTGTCCGTCATAGGCCAGCGCCGCCATCAGGTACGCCGCCCCGGTGATGGGCTCGCACATGGTACTCAGGTGGGGCTTGCGGGTGATATTGGAGAAGCACTCGCCCTGGGGCATATAACCCTCTGCCGTCCGGTCCACGAACCATTGGAGCCGCCGGTAAGCATTGGTCCGGTAGGCCTTATAGCCGGATTGCAGCTCGTACATGGCAATCCACATGGCCATCTGCGGCCAGGAGGGTTCGTCCTCGTAGGCTTCGTTTCCGCCGGGGTCCCAGGGCATCCGGTGATAGAAGCCGTCGTTTTCATACCGGGCCACGCCGTAGGTATCGTGGCCCAGATTTTCCAGAATCCCGTCGATATGGGACTTGGCACGGGAGGACTCCGCATCTACCACGCCGTAGGAGATCAGCACGTCCGAGGAGGAATCGTAGGTGGTATTGGCCGTGCCATCCAGATTCACCGCCCGGTTGAACCGCTGGGATTCGGTGTTCCACAGGCCCTTGGGAGAAGCGGTGTCGTCCCGGAGAATGGCCGTACGGATGGTGGAGGCCCCGCCATTGTAGAGGTCCGCCACTTCTTGCAGCCCCTTGGCCGCCGCCATGTGCTGGGCCGCATCCAGCCCGGCTACATACAGGGCCTGGGTGAAGGCGTTGTACTCGTTCTGCTCCTCCCAGATGCTGCAATCCGCCGGGCCGAAGCCGGCGTCCGTGATATTGTTCAGCACATAGTCGGCGCTGCGGCGGTAAGCAGGCCAGATCTTCTCCAGGAAGGCCGTTTTCGCAGAACCGGTAAGCTGCTCGTAGTGACGATAGGCTCCCACCAGGAACATGCCGATGGAATCGAATTCCGGCTCCACGAAGGACACCGGCCCGTTGTCCCAGACCCAGTAGCAGGTCCAGAAGGTCCCCGGCTTCTTCCAGGAGCCTTCGTCGGTGGTGATCTGCCGGTCGGCAAGCCAGGTCCAGTAGTTTTCCGCCTCACGCAGGTGGCCGGTGGCATCCAGGCCCATGGCCGTCACAGCGGAATCCCGTGCCCAGACCTTATAGGAATAAGCGGAGGGGTTGGTGGTCGCCGGGAAAGCGGCGAAGCGGACATTGCCGTCAGCATTCGTACCGGGAACGATGGACTGCTTCATAAAAACGGAAATGCTCTTGTAAGCATCATTCAGCTTGTCCTCCCCCAGCTCCGGCGTCCGGCCTTCCGCCAGCCAGGCGGCATAGGCGGAGCGGGTGGTCTCCATCCAATGGTCCCCGGAGGCATTTGTGACCTTGGCTATGGCGGCGTTCAGGGCATCCTCCGTTCCGGCAGCAGCCACATAGAAATACAATGTCTGCGTCTGGCCGGGAGCCAGGGTCACGGCAGCGGAAAGGCCGGAGGAAATGTCGGCGCAGGTCACGGAACCGTTGCCGTTCAGGCTTCCGTTGGCGTTGAAGGAGTGCCAAGGCGAGCCGGCCGTACCGGTGGACTGGGTATCGTCGGCCACCTGGTAGCCGGACAAGGCCTCCGTCGACAGCACTCCGTGGGCAAGGTAGGGCAGCCCCGCCCCGGAAAGATCATAGCGGACCGTATGGTCTCCGGCGGAATAGGCGGCGGAGACATTTGCACCGGTTTCGTTGCGGATGTGCAGCATATCCAGAAGGTCCACGGTCCGGGCGCTGTCCCCCGGATTGGTCAGGTCGTAGCGGACCACCAGGAACTGCTCGTTGGGTACGAAGGCATACTGCTTGCTCAGAGTTACCGGCAGAGCAGCACCGTCATAGCTTCGATAGGTGTTCACCAGCACGCCGCCCTGGTCGAAATACCCGGAGGAGGAGAACTTGGAGCCGGTGGTATAGGACACCTGGGCCGTCGCGTCCCGCAGGAAGGTGGAGTAATTCCTGATGAGGTTGGTGTTGTAATTTCCGGAGGCCGTTCCGTCATAATAGCGCAATTCATAGAGGCCGGGCCCGTCGGCGTTCACGGCCGTTGCCTGGTTCACGAAGGAGTCCTGCCAGATGGCCACCAGATTTTTCCAGTTGTTCAGGTACAGGCTCCGGGTGGTCTCACTTCTGGATGTCAGTTCCATGGAATCCAGATTGATGGCCCCGTACTCATAATCCCCATAGTAAAGGACCACGGTATGGACCCCCGCCGGGAGATCGATGCCCACCTCGGCCGTCGCCCAGGTATCCCAATCGCTTTGGGCCACGAAATAGGCTTTGTTCGCGTAGGTCCCGTCCACAATCACGGACCGGGCCGCCTCGGATCCGGAGCCGTTGGCATAGCGCAGGCGCAGGGTATAGGCCCCGTCCTCCGGAACGGATACGGTGAAGCCCACGCTGTCCCCCTGCTCGGCAAACTGGTCCACAAAGCCGGTGCCGGTATAGCCTGCATGGTCCGTATCCACGGCCACGCCGGTTTTCAGGGCGTTTTCCGCCTCAAAAACCGTATCCGAGCCGTTGGAGCGGCGGATGTAGATCATGTCCCAGTATTCCAGGCTGGGCACCGTGAAAGCAACATAGCTGCCCTTCTCATCGGTGCCGGTGGTGTAGGAAAGGGACGTGGACTGACAGCCGTCCCGGTCCGGGGATGCCAGGTAGACCCCGGAAACGGCGGCATTTTCGCCCAAATAATACCGCACGGCAAGGTTTTCCTTGGTAGCAGGCGCTGCCGTGGCGTTGCGCCACTGAGTATCGTCCTCGCCGGTAAGGTTGATGAGGTGGAGGATGCTGTAATCCTCACTCTGCCGGGCTATGTACCAGATCTTTCCCGCCTCGCCGGACCCGCTGACCGCCTCATTGGCAATGGTCAGATACTGGGTCCCGGTATCGGCATAGGCAATTTCCGGAGCATAGAGCAGGTTCTCGTAGGCGGTGATGAAGTCATAATGCCGCTCCATGGCCCCCTGCAAGGCACTGTCCATGACCTTGGCGTTCATGGGGTAATACTCGTGGGAGAGCATGGTCCCCTGGCCCTGTCCGGCCCCCAGCTCGATGTGATAAGCGCCGCTGGCGGCAAAGGCCGCATCGGCCAGCCGCACGGAGTGCGCATCAAAGGTCCCCAGGGTCAGGCTGTCCAGATTGATCGCCCCGGCGCAGCCGGTGTCGTAGGACAGCCGGACGGTATGGGTTCCGGCGGTAAGATAGGTGCTGCAGTTGGCATCCTGCGCCCAATCGTCCCAGGAGGACAATGTCTTGAAGGACACCTGGTCCAGGATGGTCCCGTCCACATAGACCTTCCGGGTAGCCCCGCTGCCTGCATTGGCGTAGCGGAACACAAAGGCATAAAGCCCGTCCTCCGGAGCGGTAACGGTGAAGGTCACGCTGTCCCCTGCCTCGGCAAAGCCGTCCACGAAACCGGAACCGGTGTAGCCGGTGTGGTCCGTGTTCACGCTCGTGCCGTCCAGAGCGGCATTTTCGGCCTCATAGACCGTGCCGCAGTTGTCGTTGTAATTCATGTAGGCCGCCAGCACCAGGGCTTTCCCGCCGGACTGGCTGCGGACCTGCTCAATATAATTCTTGATGTCGTTATAGCTGTTGGACAGCCACCAGATCTCACTGAAATTGAAATCCGTGTCGGCGTTCCGGGTCACATCGTCCATGGCCCAGCCGTTGACGGTACCATCCACGATGTTGAAGGTCACGGCATCCTTTTCCGCATTATTGGCGGTCAGTGCCACCTTGGCGGCATTGACGAAATCGGAGAAGGTATCCTCCAGATAGACCTTCTGGCCCCGATAGTCGTACACATTGTTCCGCTGGCCCATCTGGTCGATCTGCAGGCCGTCAAAGCCCAGGGTATTCACAGCGTCGGTGTACTGGGCCGCCATGGTCTGCTGCCAGATCTCGTTGGCCGGGTCAAAGAGCCAGAGGTAGGTAGCGTCGTCGCCGAAATCCACGTTCAGCTGGCTTTCGTGGCCCTGGTCGGTGAACAGTCCCGCCGAAGGATCGATGCCTTTGTCCGTGTAGCCCTCCCGGGCGGCATAGGACATAACGTAGGCCATGGCCGCACCATTCCGGGAATGGATGGCGGAAATGTAATCCCGGATGGTCTGGACGGAAATGGTCCTGCCGAACAGGTCCTGCCAGGAATCGGCGGCTTCCGTGCCGGAGCGCTGAATCAGCGTCTCATGCCGCCACATCCAGTCGTAAAGCTGATAGGCGTTGATGTGATACCGGTCCGAAAGGGCCCGGATCTCCGCCTGGGCCTGGGCCGTGTCGGCGGTATAGTCCGAAACATACCCGTACCGGGGAAATACAGTGAAGTCCGAGGAGCAATCCAGGCCGGTGGTCGCCCACGTTTCCTCATTGAAATACGCCTTCACCAGATAGCCGGTAAAATCCTGCCCTGGCAGGACCCACTGGGCCGTGCAGGTCGTTTTGGCATCCGCCGGGACGCTGACCTGGACATCCAGCGCCGCCACGGCGTTTTCCAGATGGTAGATTTGAAAATGCAGAGTGCCGTTCCAGGCTTCCCCGCCGGAATTGTCGATGTCCACGGTGAACGTGGCCGTTTCGCCGGGGGCGTACATGGCCTTGTCGGCGGACAGTCCGGTGAGGGAGGGAACGGCCTGAGAAGCCGCTGCGGCAGGGCTCCCCAGGCCCAGCAGGACCACAGCGCAGAGCAGCAAAGCGATCAGTCGATAAAAGCCGTTTTTCATGTTGAAACCTCCGTTTCTGCAAATCGGTTTGACGGTAAATGACAAAAAAACTGTTAACGCCCCCTTTTCCGAGATTTTCTGCGTGCTATCGAAATTTCACCTCCCGCAATACCGGCCAAAAATACCGGGTATTTCTCTTTCTCTCTGCCATTATTCTAAGGAATCCGGTGCCTTTCGTCAATGAACAAAAGCGACTGCTTTTGCACTCCGGCGACATTTCCGGGAAGGACCGCTCGACGCTTTTCGTCAAATTCCGGGATTTTTTCGTGATTATGCACAAAAATAAGAGTTGATTTTCTACACTTGCCAAGAAAGTGCCGGATGACATTTTTTAGAAAAATCGCTATAATACAAATAAAGACGCCCCACGCCATTCACCTGCCGCCTCCGGCGGGGTATAATCAAAATGCGACTTGGGAAAGCCGCACAAATATGAAAATCAGGAGGAAAAAACTATGAAAAAGCACTTTTCAAAATGGATGGCGCTTGTGTTGGCGCTGACGATGCTCTGCCTGTGTCTCGGGGCCTGCGGGGAACCGGACACGCCGGTCACGGACCCGGCTGCGTCTACCGGCAAACCCACCGATAAGCCCGCCGACACCACCGGCTCCACTCAGCCGTCCTCGGAACCCATCACCATTACCTTCTGGCATACATACGGCGACAGTGAGGAAGCCCAGTTCCGGGACGTGGTGCTGCCCCTTTGGGAAAAAGTCCACCCGGACATCCATGTGGAGGCCGTCCGGCAGGACAGCAGCCAGTACCATCAGATGATCGTCACCTCCTTCGGCACCGGTATGAGCCCGGACGTGGCCCGGGTGGACATTGCCAACATCGCCGCCTACGCCAAGCAGGGCGGTCTGGCCGCCCTCAGCGATTACGCCGACTTTGCCGAGCTTTCCGGGAATTATCTGGAGGCCCCCCTGTCCACCAACCTCTATCAGGGCAAATACTACGGTCTGCCCCTGGACACCAACTGCAAGGCCGCCGTGGTGAACACCAACGTGCTGAAAAGCCTGGGTCTGGACGAGGTGCCCGCCACCATGGAGGCATTCATCGAAGCCGCCAAGGCCCGCGGGACCTACTCCCTGAACGTGTCCGGCGTGGGCGACTGGGATATGTACCCCTATTTCTGGCTTTTCGGCGGGGAGCTGACCGATGACGGCTTCACCAAGGCCACCGGCTATCTGGACAGCGACAAGAGCATCGCCGCCATGGAAAAGATCGTGGCCCTGCACAACGATAAGGTCCTGACCATCCGGGACGTGGACGGCTCCGTGGATGCCTGGGACGGCATCAACAGCGAATACGCCATGTTCTTTGAGGGTCCCTGGTATTTCGGCTCCTATGAGGACTGCACCGCCAAGGGCATCGTGGCCGCCACCATCCCCACTTACGAGGGCCGCAGCGCTTCCGTAGTAGGCGGCGAGGACATCGCCGTGTTCGCCACCAGCAAATATCCGGAGGCCGCATACGAATTTGCAAAGTTCATGACCTCCGAGGAGGTCCAGCTTGCCATGCTGGAGGCAGGACAGCTGCCCATTCTGAAATCTCTGGTGGACAGCGAGGCCGTGCAGAATAACCCGGTCTGGAGCGTGTATATGCGCCAGATGGAGTCCGCCAAGGCCCGCATCCCCTCCCCGAATAATTCCGCCATTCAGGAGATCTGGAGCGAAATGGTCACGGGCATTTTCGTGGACGGAGCCGACGTGGCCCAATCCCTGCACGACGCTGCAGCAAAGATCGACGAGCAGCTTCGTTAACAGACGCACCGGGCCGCAGGACCATACCGTCCTGCGGCCCCTTTGGAAGGAGAATGACCTATGGTGACTTCTGTCCGTCCCACCCCCGTCCGGCTGAAAAAGGGACTGCGGGGCTGGTTGACGGCTTTGCCGTTTATTCTGCCGGGGCTTGTGCTGGTGACGGCCTTCGTCCTCTATCCCCTGCTCTTTACGGTCCGCATTGCCCTTTCGGACTACCAGATCGTCCTGGGAAAGATCACCTTTCTGGGCCTGGATAATTTCCGGAAGGTCCTGTCCGGCGGCTCCCGGTTCTGGTATGCCTACCGGAACAATTTTCTCTACGCCCTGGTGACGGTCCCCTTCATCCTGCTGGGCGGGATGTTGTTCGCCTATCTCATCAACGGCCTGAAAAAGGGCCAGAGCATCTTCCGGGTAGGCTTCTACCTGCCGGTGATCACCTCCTGGGTGATCGTCAGCCTGGTCTTTCAGTATATGTTCAACAACTCCAACCGGGGGCTTATCAACTACATCCTCGTAGACGTGCTGCACATTCTGGACGACTATGTGCCCTGGCTTCTGCGGGAGTGGTCCGGCAACGCGGCCATCTGGCTCATGGGCATCTGGAAAAACCTGGGCTGGGCCATGCTCATTTACCTGGCAGCCCTGCAGGGCATTCCCAAGGACCGCTATGAAGCGGCGGAGCTGGACGGAGCCGGTCTCTGGGCCAAATTCTGGCACATCACCATTCCCTCCCTGCGACCCACCACCTTCTATGTAATGGTAAACATGATCATCGGCTCCTTCAACGTGTTCATCCAGGTGATGATGCTCACCGGCGGAAACCCCAACGGCAAGACCTCCACGCTGCAATACCTGCTCTACGACAAAGCCTTCAATCAATTCCAGTTTGGCGAAGCCTCAGCCATCGGCATGATCTCCGCCGTGACCATTGTGGTCTTGACGGTAGTCCTGAACCGGGTCTTCCGGCTGGACAATGTGGACCAGGAGGGATAAGCATGAAAAGCAAAAAACGTTCGGAAATTCTGGGTCAGGCCCTGCTGTGGGTGCTGCTCATCGGGGCGCTGCTGGTGTTTTCCGTGCCCTTCCTCTTTATGATCTCCAATTCCTTTGAGGAATTCAGCTATGTGCTTCCCTATCCCCCAAAGCTCCTGCCTACCCGGCTGGACTTCTCGGCCTACAAGCACATTCTGGATATGGACATTTTCCCGGTGGCCGTCCGCAACAGCATCGTCAACACCTGCCTGACGGTGGTCCTGTCCGTGTTCGTATCCACCCTTTCCGCCTACGGCTTCGCCCGTGTTCCCTTCCCGGGCCGGGAAAAGCTCTTTGGGATTTACCTTTTCACCCTGATGATGCCGGGTTTTCTGAACATCATTCCCCAATTCCTCATTCTGAAGGGAATCCGGCTTCCGGGCCTGCCCAACGGGCTGGTGGGGACCCGTGCGGGACTGATCCTCATTTATGTGGCCACCAACGTCTGCGGCCACACCTTCTTCCTGCGGAATTTCTTCCGGAGTCTACCGGATTCCCTGTCGGAATCGGTCATTGTGGACGGCGGCGGACACGGGACCATTTTCTTCAGGATCATGCTCCCCCTGTCCACCCCAGCCATCGGCACCATGACCATTTTTGCCTTTCAGGGTTTCTGGGAGGAATATTTCACCGCCAAGGTGCTGGTAGGCGCCGATGAAACCATGATCACCTTTCCCCTGCTGCTGCAGCGGCTCAACGGCCAGCACGCCACCCGCTGGGAGTGGGTCTTTGCGGCCTCTATTCTGGCGCTGATTCCGGTAGTGGTGCTGTTCCTGCTGTTCCAGCGGAAAATGGTGGTGGGCGGTCTGACCCAGGGGGCGGTGAAGGGATGAAGCTGACTGCTTTTCTGGACAAAGCCCAGTACCTGCCGGGCGACACCGTAAAACTGACCCTCAACGCCGACGTCGGCGGTGCGGAAGTGACCCTGACCCGGCTGGAGCAGGCCGTTCCCTGTGTTTGCCAATGGGAAGGCCGGGAGATTCGCCTGCCCGGTCTGCCCGAAGGCTGCTACGGTCTCACCGTAACGGCGGCAGGAGAGCGCTGGGAAGGAGCCTTTGACATCCTCCGGGACCGGCGCAGCGTGACCCGCTATGCCTTTTTGTCGGATTTCGGCCCCGGTGACGGGAACCCGGAGGCCGTCCAATGGCTCCGGGACCTGCACTTCAACGCCATACAATTCTACGACTGGATGTACCGTCACGACGCCCTGCTTCCTCCGGCGGACCGGTTCCGGGACCCTCTGGGCCGGGAGATGGACCTGGGCGTCATCCGGGAAAAAATAGCCGCCTGCAAAACCAGCGGTATCCGGCCCATTGCCTACGGGGCCATCTATGCCGCCGCCAAAGAGCGGTTCCAGACCCACCCGGAATGGGGGATGTACACCCTGGACGGCCAGCCCATGACCTTCGCCGGATGGCTGTACTACATGAACATCGCCCGGAGCTGCGGCTGGTCGGACCATATTCTGGAGGAATACCGCAAGGCCATTACTTTCGGCTTTTCCGGCATCCACATGGACACCTACGGCTTCCCCAAGCAGGTCTGGGACAGCCAACACCGGCCCGTGGACCTGGCGGAGGAAATCCCAATGCTCATTGACCGAGCAGCGGCCATTGTCCGCCGGGAGGACCCGGAGGGCGGTGTCATCTTCAACGCCGTAAACAACTGGCCCATGGAGGCCGTGGCCCAAACGGGACAGGACGCCGTATATATTGAAGTCTGGCCTCCCAATGACCGCTACCGGGACCTGTACACCCTCATCGCTCAGGCCCGGCGCTGCTCCGGCAAGCCAGTGGTACTGGCGGCCTATCTGAAGGCCTTTCTGGAGCCCGACCAAGAGCGCGCAGAGCGGGCCTTCCGGCTGTGCTGGGCGGCCATTCACGCCTCCGGCGGCACCCAGCTGGTGCTTGGCGAAAACCGGGCGATCCTGCGGGACAGCTATTACGCCAATTACGCACCCCTGCGGGCCGAATTCCTGCCGGTGGTCCAGAAATACTGTGATTTTATCGTCCGCTATGGGGAGCTGACCCTGGAAAACACCGGCGTGGACATCAGCCGCACCGCTTCGGACGGCATCAATGAGGATGTCCGCTTCACCGGCGGGGACTGCGTTTTCTCCACCGATGCCCAGGCAGATACCGTCTGGACCATTCTCCGGGAGGAAAAGCACCGCCTGAGCCTGCACCTTGTGAACCTGCGGGGCAATGACGACCGCTGGAACGCACCCAAGGCCCAGCCGGTCCTTACGGAGCATATCCTGCTCCACCTGCGGCTGGACCGGTCCGTCACGGGCATCTACGCCGCCTCCCCCGACGGAGATTCGCTGGCCCCGGAAAGCCTGCTTTTCACCTGGCAGGATACGCCTCAGGGCCGCATTTACACGGCGGAATTGCCGCCGCTGGCATACTGGATGACCCTCTGGGTCATTACGGAGGTTTAAAAAATGCTGTTCTCCTACAATGCAGACCTGCTGCCCCAGGTCCGGATGATGGGCCAGATCCGGTACAGTGAGCCCTGGCTCCACTTTTCCCGGTGCATCAACGAATGGGTCCTCTACGTGATCCGGGACGGGAATCTCTACTTGCAGGAGGACGGCGTGCGCTACCACCTGGCCGCCGGGGACTTTTTCCTGCTGGAACCGGGGTTGACCCACGAGGGCTACCAGCGCTCCGCCTGTGACTATTACTATGTCCATTTCTCCCACCCGGACATGGGCCGGATGGGAGACGAAACCGCCGCCATGGCAGCTCTGGCGGACAAGCGCCGGAAAAGTCTGACCAGCTACAATCTGGACCCGGAGGACCCCACGGACCCCATCACTTATCTACCCAAGCAGTTCCACCTGACCGGTGGGGAATTCAAGGCAGAGCTGCGCCACGCCGTAGAGGTCTACGACAGCCGGGAGGAGCATTACAAGCGCCGGACCTCCACCCTGCTCCACAGCTTCCTGCTGGAAACGGCCCACGAAAATCTGCTCGCCCATAGCCGCTCCCCCGGAAAGCGCATCCGGAAATCCGATGTGATGGCGGAGAAGCTGCTGCGTTACGTCAACCAGAACTATACCCGCCGCCTGACCAGCCGGGACATTGAGGAGCAGTTCGAGGGGAATTTTGACTATCTGAACCGGACCTTCGCCGCCCTCACCGGCTCGCCGGTATTCACCTACATCAACATTCTGCGCATCAATAACGCCAAACAGCTCATCGCCACCACCGACCTGCCCTTCTCGGAGATCGGCTACCTGGTGGGGGTGGAGGACCGGTACTATTTTTCCAAGCTTTTCCGAAAAATGACCGGCATGAGTCCCTCGGACTACTACAAAGAAGTCAGGAGCAAATAACATGGAGAACGTCGAAAAGGGTCTGGTCCGGCAATGCTGGCGGCATTTGTTTTCCCTGATGGTCCTGAATCTGCTGACGCTGGCAGGTTGCCTGCCCATTCTCACCATCCCCGCCGCCCTGACGGCCCTAAGCCGCAGCTGTCAGGATCTTCTGCTGGAAAAGCCCCGGCCCATCCGGGGCTTCTGTCGGACCTTCCGGACTCATTTGCTCCCAGCGCTCCCCCTGGGACTGCTGTTCCCGCTGACCCCGGCGGCGGCCCTGTACGGCTGCCTTTTCTATGTGCAGAACGCAGGAATGCGCCCCTGGCTGCTGATTCCCGGCCTTTTCTGCCTGCTGGTGGGCTGCCTGGCGGTCTTTGCATCCGGTCTGGCCTACCCCATGCTGGCCCGGACAGACCTGTCCGCCCGGATGGTCCTTCGCAACAGCTTCCTGCTGCTGTTCCGGGGCTGTGCCTTCGCTGCATTGCTGCTTTCGACCCTGCTGGGGGCAGGGATGGTCCTTCTCTTTCCACATTCCCTCCCGGCGCTGGTGCTGCTGGGGGCCTCCCTTCCCGCTTTCACCGCCGCTTACGGCACCCTGCCCATGCTGGACGCTCTGGTGGTGAAAAAGGCGATCGAATAAAGATGTCCCGGAGTGGGGAACACTCCGGGACTTTCTTTTCACTTACCCATTCAAAAAACGGAGGTTAAAAGCGTGACAGAAAAAGAAAAACTCCCAAATCCATACGGATCTGGGAGTATTTTGGAGCAGGATATCCGGCAAAAAGCATCAAAAAAGTTCGGTTTTTCCCTTTGTGCAGATTGCACATAACCCCAAACCAGCCCCCGATCGACGGTTTCAGGTCTTCCATTTTGGATCAAAAAGTTAGAAAAACACCGGATTTCTATAAGAAATCCTGTGTTTTTATGGCAAATCTACCGCTCATGGATACAATGCACCATGTTTTGACGGCATGGTGCATTGTTTTATGGGT
>JALEII010000078.1 GCA_022770345.1 Clostridiales bacterium
TTTATAAAAACAGGTGAACCTGCTTTTATTTCTTTTCTTCGGAAGGATCCGCCTTCTCGTTTTTGCGAATATGGCGGTAGTTCAAAATGATTCCAATGACATTCAGAAACATACAAATCGACGCAACAAACCACAGGGGGCGAGGAAAGGCATTTTCCATAAACCCTGCAACAATCATCAGAATGCCGCCGATTATGCCGCATACAGCACATAGACCACAAATTAAGCGATGCTTCTTACCCATCTGTTTTCCCCTTAATGCGTACCAAAAACCTTCCCTGAGGTGACAGCACCGAAATCCACCGAGTCTACCAATTCCACCATGCCCGCATACCCCTATATAATATACAGATTTGTGGCCCTTTGTCAATAGGAAATACGGAAAAAGGGTGACGAAAACCTGCACCCCGGCAGCGGGCACGGCACAGGGAGAACAACCTGCACGAAATAGCACAAATAACGAACACGAAATTGGAAACTTTTCCAGAAACTGGAAATTTCCAAACGCACTTCCCCTAAAAATCGAAGTTTTTCAAAGCCAACAGGAAAATCTGCTTCCAATATTTTCCATTATTTTCAAGAAGTGTTGCCTTTCCTATTGACATTATTTGTGATTCTGTTATAATGATTGTGAAAAGCACGGCGTTTCTTGTATGATTCACCGGCATTTCCATATATAGTTTGATTTGAATGAAAAAAGTTTGATTCTGGCGCGTTTGAACAAAACGCTCCATATCGGCACATTCATTTCTAGAAAGAAGGATTTATCATGGGTATCCACAGCAACGAGCGGCAGGATAAGATCTTCTCCATGCTGGAGAGCCGTGGGAAAATGTCTGTTTCCGATCTGGCCGAATATTTCCAGGTCACGGAGACCACCATCCGCCGGGACCTCATTACCATGGAGGAAAACCAGCAGATTGTCCGCCGCCGGGGCTTTGCGGAACTGCCGCTTCAGTTCAACAGCGGCCTGCGCCGCCGCAATACCTTCCAGGAGGAAAAGCAGCGCATCGCACGGAAGGCCGTGGAGCTCATCAACTACGGCACCACCCTGGCTCTGGATTCCGGTACCAGCGTGGCCGAACTGGTACACGTTCTGGCAGACGAGGGCCGGGACATGGGCATCGACATCATCACCGCCTCCATTCAGACCGCTTCCGAGACCTGCCGGTTCTTCCGGACCTCCATGCCCGGCGGCTATGTGTTCCCGGACGAGGTGAGCATCGGCGGCATGAGCGCCGTGCGCTTCCTGGAGGGCGTCACCACCGACATCGCTTTCCTGGGTACCACCGGTATCTGCAATACCAAGGGCCTGACGGTTTCCTACCCCCTGATGATGGACGTGAAGCGGGCGCTGCTGTCCAGCGCCAGCAAGAAGATCGCACTGGTGGATTCCTCCAAGTTCCTGAGCCGGGGCATTTACACCTACTGCTCCTTCCGGGAGCTGGACACCCTGATCACTGTCCGCACCGAGGAAAACGCTCCCGTGCTGGATGAGATTGCCAAGCAGGGCGTGGAGATCATTCTGGCCTGATGGGATATGCGCTGCTGCTGACGCTGGCGGGGATGCTGCAGGGGGTCATGGTGTCCCTGAACGGCCAGCTGAACGGCTGGTTTGATCCTATTACCGTGGCGTTTTTTGTCCATGCTATCCCTACGGTGCTGCTGATCCTGTACTTAAAGGTTTACCGCCATGCGAAAATTTTCGCGAAGGCCAGCGTCCCGGCCTACGTGTTCGCCGTGGGACTGATGGGACTTTCCATGGTGTCCATCAGCTCCTACGTGACTGCCCGTATTGGAGCGGTGGCCTCCGGCTGCATTTCCAATGTGGTGAAAATGATCGGCGCTGCACTCATCGACCATTTCGGCTTCTTCGGCGTGGACCGGCGGCCCTTCCGGTGGAAGGAGCTGCCCTGTTATCTGTTGGCCGTGGCCGGGACTGTGCTCATCGTTACGGGTTAGGAGGCGGCGGATGAATTTCTTGCTTTGCGCCGTTTGCGGCCTCATCAACCCGGTGAACAACATGGTCAACGTGAAGGCGGGCCAGTGCCTGGGCACCGCCCGGGGCGCTCTGGTGAACTATGCCGGCGCCACGGTGCTGTCACTCCTGGTGGTGCTGCTGACGGGCCACGGGAGTCAGCTGTTCCCGGCGTACATTGCCTCGGTGCCTTGGTATCTGTACCTGGGCAGCGTCTGCGGCCTGACGGCTATGGCAATCATTATCAAGGCCACACCCAAAAGCGGGGCGCTGGTGTCCTCCGTGTGCCTGATTATCGGCAGCATGGGCATGTCCATGGTGCTGGACTATGTATTCAGCGGACTGTTTTCCTGGCGGAAGGTCGTGGGCATCCTGCTGGTCATCGGCGGCGTCGCCTGGAAACAGGCCGTTGCGGAGAATAAAATCAAATGATACGAGAAACACCCTGCGCCTAAGCGCAGGGTGTTGGATGGTTGCGGGGAAGGCTTTCACGGCGGCTCCTTCCAAAGAAATCAGCGACGCATTTGTGATGCGCCGCTGACTTTTTTGCCGATCAGTCGATCATTCTGCCCACAAGCGGAGCTTTATCTCTTTTTCGCTTCCAGGCGCTGGACCTTCGTACGGGCAAACCGCTCCAGCTGTGGCACCACCAGGATGCAGGTCAGGGCCGCCGTAAAGCCGCCGTTGTAGAGGCAGAACCCCCCGTGGAGGCTGGGCACAGTCGTTACCAGGCAGTAGTGAACCACGGCGGCGGCGAAGCCGTACTGCCAGCCGTACTTGGCGGTGATGGGGCTGAGGCCGTTGGCATAGCACAGGCCTACCAGAATGGCCTGTGCGTCAATGGTCATGGTAAAATTGCCTCCGGCCAGTGCTGCCGTTCCCCGGAACAGGTAAGACGCCGCCACATAGCCCAGCAGAATGGGCCAGACCGTGGCCGGGTTGCTGCCGGAGTTGCAGGTGGCGAGCATACAGAAAAGAATGCCGAAGGTGATGCCGTTGAAATTGGCCCCCACCAGGTCATAGTAGCCCAGGATCATCAGGCCGAACAGGCCCACGTTCAGCAGGAAAACGGCGTTGCCATAGGAGGCGGTCACGCTGGCAACCTGGTCCTTTTCCGTGAGCATTTTCCAATAATCCCTGGGCTTTGCCCCCATCAAAAGGGCGAAGACGATGCAAAACCCAAATACAATGCCGCAGAACAGATTCGCCGCCATGGCAGAGGCCACCTGCAGCGTCTCCACGCCGGGAGCCGCAGGCAGCTCCACGCCATGGGTCTTGTAAAGGATGCCCTGCAGCAGGAAGGCCGTCATGCCGATGGGCAGAGCCGCCGAATACAGGTCAAAGCCCTTGTGGACTTTGGGGGAGTAGGCCAGTCCTGCAGGCAGGAAGAAGCCGATGCAAACGCCCACCAGCACGGCCAGGCCCAGGCCGGCCCAATGGAAGCCCAGAGCCTCGGCATGAGGATAGCGGAAGAGCATCTCGGAGATCAGCGGGGCGATGCCCGTGGAGAACAGCATGGCGTTCACATGGCCGGAGAGCTTTTCCCGCTTTACGGCGGCATACAGCACCACGCCCAGCACGGAGAACCACAAGTTCAGCACGTTGATGCCCCAGGAGCCGAAGCCCAGGGTCAGCACGAAGGCCAGGGTGGACACGTTGTTCACCGGGGCTTTCAGAAAGTGATACAGGCCCGTCAGCACAAAGCCCAGCAGGGCCATGTTCAGAAACGTGGCCGCAAACCCGCCCACCGCAAAATAGTTGGTGGAAATTTTACAGGTGGAGGCCAGGATCTTCCACAGTCCGGAGAGCATTTCGCCCCGGTCCGGCATACACACCGCTCCCACCAGGAAGCAGGTGGACAGGAATAGGAAAAACAACTTCAAAAAGTCGGTTTCGGACAGTTTATTCAGTCTTTTCATGGCATTTTCTCCTTAAAAACAGGGGGACCAAGTTTGGCCCCCCTGCGTCCGAACGGAATTATGCCCGCTCTGCGGCCTCCACAACGTGCTTCATCAGCACGCTGGTGGTCACGCTGCCCACGCCGCCGGGTACGGGGGTAATGGCCTCCACGATGGGTTCCACTTCCTCAAACTTGGCGTCGCCGGCAATGGCACCCTTGCCGCCCTTGGCGTTGGGCTTCTCGGCGTCCCAGTTGATGGACACGTCGATGACCACCTGGCCGGGCCGCACGTACTCCTTGGTCAGGCTGCCCAGCACACCGGCGGCAGACACCAGAATGTCCGCATTCCGGGCAATCTCGGCGGTATTGACGGTCTTGGTGTGGCAGACGGTGACGGTGGCGTTCTTGCCCATGAGCATCATGGCTGCGGGCTTGCCGACCACCAGGCTCCGGCCGATGACCACTGCGTTCTTGCCCTTGCAGTCAATGCCGTAGTAGTCCAGAATTTCCATGCAGGCGGCGGGGGTGCAGGGGGCAAAGCCCAGGTCGCTGCGGCCCTCGAACACACCGGCGTTGGACAGGTCGGTCATGCAGTCCACGTCCTTTTTGGGGTCCAGACGGTTGCAGATCTCGGTCTGGTCGGCCTTGAGGTGCCTGGGCAGGGGCCGGAACATCAGCACGCCGTGGATGGAGTCGTCAGCGTTGACCTTGTCGATCGCGGCAAGCACGTCGGCCTTGGAAGCATCCTCCGGCAGTACGAACTTCACCACGTTTACACCCACCAGCTCGGCCCGCTTCACGGCGCCCTTCTCATAGCTCAGGTCGCTGGGGTTCTCGCCCACCCGGATGATGCCCAGGGTAGGGGTCACGCCCTTCTCCCGCAGTGCAGCGGTGCGGGTCTGCAGATTCGCATTCAGCGCATCGGTAACTTCTTTGCCAAGCAGCAGCTTTGCCATAATTCTCGTTCTCCTTCAAATTATAATTTCTTCAGTTGAAATTGGCCCGGACCGTCTGGAAGATCTCATCGGCCTTGGTGCAGTAGGTATCGAGCATCCGGTTGGCCGTGGCGTTCATTTCCTCGGCAACGGTCCGGTTTTTCAGGCTCTTGGTATTGATGAACACATTCAGGCTGGCGGCCTGAAGGGCAGCCTTGCAGCACACGGCGCCGCAGCCCGCATCGGACACGGCCAGACGGGAGCCCTTTTCCGCAAACACGGCGATGCAGTCGATGGCCTGGCAGCACAGCTCCATGATGTGCATGGGCACGGCGCAGGCGGTGATGGTGGCCTCCTCCAGCACGGCGTCCCGGTGAGGGTCGTCTTTGGGGATGCCGTAGGCCTTGGCCAGAGGAACGAAGCCCTTGTCATCGGCCTCCACCTGGTCCAGAAGCTCGGTCTGCAAAGCGTCGCACCGGGATTTCAGGGCAAGGATCTCCTCCTCCACGGCGGCATACTTTTTCTTGCCCACGGTGAGAGAGCCGACCATGTTGCCCAGAGCGGTGCCGATGGCACCCACCAAAGCGGCCGCACCGCCGCCGCCGGGAGCCGGGGCGTTGGAGGCCAGGACTTCTACGAATTTGCGGCAGGATTCTTGGGTCATATCCATAATTGATTCACTCCTGTATGTTGATAAAAAAGCCGGAAAAGCGCAGGCGGCGTGCTGCCGCCTGCGCTCGGTTGGGAATTTCTTAGAACAGGCCGCTGATCTTGCCGGTCTCGTCCACGTCGATCCGCTCGGCAGCGGGGACCTTGGGCAGGCCAGGCATGGTCATGATCTCGCCGGTCAGGGCCACCAGGAAGCCGGCACCAGCGGAGACCTTCACGTTCCGCACGGTGATGGTGAAGCCGGTGGGAGCGCCCAGCTTGGTCTGGTCATCGGTGAAGGAATACTGGGTCTTGGCCATGCAGATGGGCATCTTGTCGTAGCCCAGCTCGGTGAGCTGCTTGATCTGCTTCTCGGCATTGGCGGTGAAGTTCACGCCGTCGCCATGATAGATGCGCTTGACAATGGCCTCGATCTTGTCCTTGATGGGCAGGTCCAGACCGTAAGAGAAGGAGAAGTCATTGGGCTGCTCGCAGAGCCGGACCACTTCCTTGGCCAGCTCGATGCCGCCTTCGCCGCCCTTGCCCCAGACTTCGGACAGAGCCACGTTGACGCCCAGCTCCTTGCACTTGCGCTCCACCAGAGCCAGTTCGGCCTCGGTGTCCTGGGGGAAGCGGTTGATGGCCACCACGCAGGGCAGCTTGTACACGGTGGTGATGTTCTCCACGTGCCGCAGCAGGTTGGGCAGGCCCTTCTCCAGAGCCTCCAGATTCTCCTTGCCGGTTTCGGCCTTGGGCACGCCGCCGTTGTACTTCAGGGCACGGACGGTAGCCACCAGCACCACGCAGGAGGGCTTCAGGCCCGCCATCCGGCACTTGATGTCCAGGAACTTCTCGGCACCCAGGTCAGCGCCGAAGCCGGCCTCGGTGACGGTGTAGTCAGCCAGCCGCATGGCGATCTTCGTGGCAGTCACGGAGTTGCAGCCATGGGCGATGTTGGCGAAGGGTCCGCCGTGGACGAAAGCGGGGGTGTGCTCCAGGGTCTGCACCAGGTTGGGCTTCAGAGCGTCCTTCAGCAGAGCGGCCATAGCGCCCTGAGCCTTCAGATCGCCGGCGGTGACGGGCTTGCCGTCCCGGGTGTAAGCGACTACCAGACGGGCCAGACGGTTCTTCAGGTCGGTGATGTCGGAAGCCAGGCACAGCACGGCCATGACTTCGGAAGCCACGGTGATGTCGTAGCCGTCTTCACGGGGCATACCGTTGGTCTTGCCGCCCAGACCGTCCACTACGAAGCGGAGCTGCCGGTCATTCATGTCCACGCAGCGGCGCCACACGATCTGGCGGGGGTCGATGTTCAGGGCGTTGCCCTGGTAGATGTGGTTATCCAGCATGGCGGCCAGCAGGTTGTTGGCAGCGCCGATGGCGTGGAAGTCACCGGTAAAGTGCAGGTTGATGTCCTCCATGGGGACAACCTGTGCGTAGCCGCCGCCGGCAGCGCCGCCCTTCACGCCGAAAACAGGTCCCAGAGACGGCTCACGCAGAGCCACCAGCACGTTCTTGCCCATCCGGCGCATACCGTCGGCCAGACCAACCGTCGTGGTGGTCTTGCCCTCACCGGCGGGGGTGGGGTTGATGGCAGTGACCAGGATCAGCTTGCCGTCGGGACGCTTCACTTCGTTGAGAATGTTGTAGTCCACTTTGGCCTTGTACTTGCCGTACTGCTCCAGATACTTCTCGTCCACACCGGCGGTCTTGGCAATCTCGCTGATGGGGAGCATCTCCGTCTCCTGTGCAATTTCAATGTCGGTTTTGAATTCCATGATATGTACACTCCTTGTAAAAATTTTGCCGCTGCCGTTATGTGGCTCACGGCCCTACAGGATCAGCTCGGCTGCCGTTCGTGGCTCACCGGGCCTTCTTGGAACCGGACAGAATCAGTATTTCTGTACCGATAAACATGATAGCATTTCTGACCGGCTTTGTCAATGTTTTTTTGACGGTTTACGGAGATTTTTCATAAGGTCCTTGGGGCATGAAAAAATCCCACCGGCAAAAGCCGATGGGATAAATCCATGGTGACCCGTACGGGAATCGAACCCATGTTACCGCCGTGAAAGGGCGGTGTCTTAACCGCTTGACCAACGGGCCTGGTAGCGGCAATCTGATTCGAACAGATGACATACCGGGTATGAACCGGCTACTCTACCAACTG
>JALEII010000083.1 GCA_022770345.1 Clostridiales bacterium
AAAACAACTTGGAAAGAACTTCTCCGGGTGCAGTTTGTTATTTACATTCCCTCGCTCCGGCGGGAGCAAACACCCTACGGAGCTTGGTAGCTTCATGATTCATGGTGCGGTCAAAGCTTTCCACACGCACGGTCTCCACTCAAATCACACCCGAGCCCGGCTCGTGGACCTTCCGGGGCGGATGGGCGCCTAATCAGGCAGCCACTGCAACAGTATTGTCGTCAGTTAAATTTAGAAAGTTACCCGTTTTATCGTGGTCAGGCGCCACGACCCGCTATTCCAGCCGCACTGTCCCCGTCGAAACCGGTACGCCCCCATATAATAAATGTGGAAGGCTGGGTGTCCGGGGCGAAAACCGCCCCGGAATTTGCTCTTTCAGAAACGACCATAGGGATCCGGCAGCTTGTTGGGCTCCGGATAGGTCTCACCGTGGGTGTCCACGGTGACGGATGCGATCTTCTGCTCGGTCTGAGGCCGGTCATTCCGGTCCGTTTTCACGGAGGCAATGGCATCGAGCACGTCCAGGCCGGAGGTCAGCTTGCCGAAGGCGGCGTACTGGCCGTCCAGATGCTTGGCATCGGCGTGCATGATGAAGAACTGGCTTCCGGCGGAGTTGGGGCTGGAGGAACGGGCCATGGATAGCACGCCCCGCTTGTGGCGCAGGTCATTTTTCACGCCGTTGAAGAAGAACTCGCCCTTGATGCAGTAGCCGGGGCCACCCATGCCGGTACCCTCCGGGCATCCACCCTGGATCATGAAGCCGGGAATGACCCGGTGGAAGATAAGACCGTCATAATAATTATGGTTGGCCAGGTCGATGAAGTTGTACACACTCTGGGGGGCGATGTCCGGGTACAGCTCTCCCTCCATCACGCCGCCGTTTTGCATGGTGATCTTAAAAGTAGGATTCATAAGTTATCGCTCCTTCATTGCTCGCTCAATCTGCCGCTTGGCGTCTCGTTCGGCGGCGGACTGGCGTTTGTCGTAGAGTTTCTTGCCCTTGCACAGGCCCACGTTCACCTTCACCCGGCTGCCCTTGAAGTACACGGACAGGGGAATGAGGGCAAAGCCGTCCTGCTTGACCTTCCCGTAAAGCCGCATGATCTCCCGCTTGTGGAGCAGCAGCCGCCGGGGGCGCATGGGGTCCTGGTTGAAGATATTGCCGTGGTCATAGGGGGAAATGTGCATCTGGTTCACTAGCATTTCGCCGTTCTTGATGCCGCACCAAGCGTCTTTCAGATTCAGCGTCCCCGCCCGGATGGATTTGACCTCCGTGCCGGTGAGTTCTATGCCTGCTTCCAGTTCTTCCTCCACGAAGTATTCGTGATAAGCCTCCCGGTTGCGGGCCATGACCTTGATTCCCTGCTTTTCCAGCTTGCACACCCCCTTCCCAAGTTCTTACTCCATTATACCATCTTTGTCAAGGGATCTAAACAGGAATGCGTCCAATTCCGCAACAGATTCAAAGGAAAAATCGCAGAGGGCTTTCATCTGACCGGAAATTTCCGGGAAGTTCTTTCGGCTCCACCCGGAAAAGGCAATTGGAACGCCGCAGGCGTGGGCCATTTCATAGCCGGGGCGCATATCGTCCACCACCAGAAGCTCCTCCGGACGGAAATGATATTTTTTCAGAATGGTTTTCAGGGGATAGGGACTGGGCTTGCGGAGGGCCTCCGGCAGGTCCCATCCGAAAATGTCGTCCGGCTCCATATCGAAGTGGACCCGGTAATCCCGGGTGATGTTCTCGATGCTGGAATGGGACACCACGCAAATTTTTCCGCCCAGGGCACGCTGCTTGTATAAAATCTCCCGGATGCCCGGATAGGCCGGGGGAATATGGGTGCGGATGTAGGCCAGCCACTGCTGATATTCGGACACCAGTTCTTCTTCATTGAACTGGAACCGCTTGCGGCACATTTCGGAAAATCCGATGGTGAAGCAGTCCTGAGTGTACTCATCCAGGGTAATGGAGGCACCGGGACGGAAGTTTTGAAGAATATAACAGAAAAAAGGATAATTGATATTGGATTCGCTGGCGACCACGGTATCGTCGTGGTCCAGCACCAGACAGGGATATTTCAGCATGAGGTGCCTCCTCTTTTTTATGGCCATTATAGCAGAGCAGGGGAGGGATGACAACCAAAAATTTCCTCTTGCAATATCGAACAAATGTGCTATAATAGTCCAAGAACGCAAAAAAGGAGGGAGCGCAGCCATGGAACAGCGGCTGAAAGCCGTGGATGTCATTGCCGTCTGCCGGGCGGACGGGACTATCCAGCCCCTGCGCCTGCGGCTGGAGGACGGGGAGCAGGGCTATGTCCGGGGAGACGTGGTGGAAATACTGCGGACCTCGGAAATTCCCTATGTGGGCATCGAGGCGAAGATTTATCAGTGCCGGGTGAGAATTGAGGATCGAATCTGCTATCTGGAGCTTCGCTATGCCATCCGGAGCCATACCTGGTGCCTTCAGCGGCGGACTTTCTGAAGAAAACGGTAGCATTTTTGGGAAATATCCCTTATAATAGAAAGAAAAACGAGAGGAGCGGAAGACATGTCCATTGTCCGCTTTTACCGGGGGGACCCGGAACATACGCCCAAAACCACCATGCCGGCCCATCTGGGGGCCAACGGTATCCTGACCTGCCGGGGAAAGCTGCTGCTGGAGCGCCGCCGGGACAGCGATACCTGGGGGCTGGTGGGCGGAGGCGTCAAGGATTGGGAAACGGCCCGCCATGCCATGGCACGGGAAACCTATGAGGAATTGGGTCTGCGAATCCCGGAGGAACGGTTTCAAAAGCTGGCTGTGTACGGAGAGCCGGGCCGGGTGGCCGCCTATCAGGACGGCAGCATCTGGCGGATGGTGGTCGTGGTGTTCGCGCTGGACTTCCCGGAGGAACCGGCCCTTCGCATCAGCGCCGAATCCAGGGAACTGCGCTTTTTCACCCCGGAGGAACTGAAGGACATCGATATCGTTATTACCCACAGCGACATTGTGGAGGACTGGTTCCTGAAAAATATACAGAATTTGAATTGATACTTGCATATTGCATTTCTTTATGCTATAATGCTTTGCAACGGCGCAGTATCCTAGTCGGATCGGCCGGCTCCCAGGTAGGGCCTAAAAATCCTATGAAGGGCATATCGATGAAGTCCCTGGTGTCTGCTTTTTACGCCCAGTTTAGGGTGGATGCTGGGGGTTAAGGATCCCGGGCGCATTCCAACGGCATGGAATATCCGACCCGGTTTCCGTGGAGACCCAGTATTGTGCGACAGCGGAACCCCCACAAGGAGATTGTGGAACCGCCTGCGTACGAATTGGGGTATGAACCTGCAATGCGGTGCACAGAGTCGTGTGCTGTGTGCAGTGTAGCCTGCCTTGAGTGAGTATGAGGGAAAGAAGAAACATCCCTGCCGGTGGCTATGGCCATAGCCATTGCAGGTATTGCTTCGGAAACCATCCTTGCAAAAGAGGCTAAGAGCCGGAGCGGGCTGCGGTGGAAAACACCTAGGCTGTCATAACTGGGCAGGCAGGGGATTACAGTACGGACTAAGTGGCGATCGGGTGCGCCTTGTTGGCAACGCTGGCGTGGACGGATGAAATGGAAACAGCCTGTGCGGCAACGGCAGGTTCCGTCCGGGGAAAGCCGACCCGACCTAAGCCGTAAGATTTATCCTGCCTGCCGCCGTTTTTAACAAAATCTTTTGACGACTTGCGTGGAGGTATGATCCCGTGGCAAAGCCTGACCCAGACACAGGACGAAAAGAACGTTCCCGCACGATCCGTTGGGTCGTGACCATTTTTCTAGTGACCATTGTTGTATCCGGCGTCATTTCCCTGATCTCCGATGAGGTGATGGAAAACAGCGGAATGGCAGTGGCTTTTCTTATATTGCTCACCATTGTGATGGTGGGTATTATTTTCGACATTATCGGCGTGGCCGTCACTTCGGCGGACGAAAAGCCGTTTCACTCCATGGCTGCCCGGAAGGTTCCCGGGGCCAAGGAGTCGATCAAGTTGCTGCGCAATGCGGAGCGAGTCAGCTCCATCTGCAACGATGTGGTGGGCGATATCTGCGGCGTTGTGTCCGGCTCCGCTTCGGCCACCATTGCCGTGCAGGTCATGCAGTATTTTACTTTTTCCACCAAGCAGGTGATTCCCTTGGCTATGTCGGCCATGGTGGCGGGCCTTACCGTAGGCGGAAAGGCCATCGGCAAGACCTTTGCCGTCCATTCCTGCACGAATATTGTGTACGGGGTGGGAAAGCTCCTCTACTGGATCCATCACCCATCGGAGCTATTTCACAAAGATAGGTAGTGTAACGTGTGGGTATCTTAGAGACCATTCGGGGCAACGGCGACCTCCAGCGGCTCAATGACTTGGACCGGGAGACCCTTTGCCGGGAAATTCGGGAATTTCTGGTAACGTCCGTAGCCAAGACCGGCGGACACCTGGCCTCCAATCTGGGGGTGGTGGAGTTGAGCGTGGCTCTGGAGACGGTGTTTGACACCAGGAAGGACCGACTGGTGTTCGACGTGGGTCATCAGTCTTATGTGCATAAAATGCTCACCGGCCGCCGTACGGAATTTGACCATCTGCGCCAGTACGGCGGTATGGCCGGGTTCCCAAAACCATACGAAAGCGATACGGATGCCTTCGTGGCGGGTCACGCTTCCAGTTCCGTGTCCATTGCTTTAGGGATGGCACGGGCCAGAACGCTGCTGGACGAGCATTATAACGTGGTGGCCCTGCTGGGCGACGGCGCAGCCACCGGCGGCATGGTTTACGAGGCTCTGAACGACGCTGCTGTCAGCGGAGAGCCTCTGGTGGTGGTCCTGAACGACAATACCATGTCTATTGACCGCAGTGTGGGCGGCCTGGCCCAGCATCTGAAGCGTCTGCGCTCCACGGAGAAATACTTGGGTATGAAGCAGCGCTATGCCCGGATTTTGCATAAAATTCCCGGCGGAAAAGGTATTTATCACTTGACCCGGAACATCAAGGATTCCGTGAAGCGAATGCTCATCCCCGAAACGATTTTTGAAAACATGGGCCTTTCTTATCTTGGTCCGGTGGACGGTCACAATTTGCCGGAGCTGCTTTCCGTGCTGCGTATCGCACGGGACTGGGGCGGTCCGGTGGTGGTCCATGTGCTGACCCAGAAGGGCCGAGGCTATATCCCGGCAGAAGAAAACCCCGCTGCATTCCATGGCATCGGAAAATTTGACCCCGGCACGGGCACGCCCTTCGGCCATGGCGGCAAGACATTCTCCGACGTTTTCGGGGAGACCATGGTGGCCCTGGCGGAGGGGGACCGGCGGGTCTGCGCCATTACGGCAGCCATGCCCGGCGGTACAGGGCTGCTGCCTTTTAAGGAAAAATTCCCGGACCGGCTTTTTGATGTGGGCATTGCCGAGGAACATGCCGTTTCCATGGCCGGAGGCCTGGCCAAGCAGGGCATGGTCCCGGTGACGGCTATTTATTCCACGTTCCTGCAGCGGTCTTACGACATGATCTTGCAGGACGTTTCCATGCTGAAGCTCCATGTGGTGCTGGCAGTGGACCGGGCGGGCCTGGTGGGTGAGGATGGGGAGACCCATCACGGCGCTTTTGACGTGGGTTTCCTGCGGCAAGCACCGGATATGAAAATTCTCTCTCCGGCCAGCCTTGCGGAATTGCGGGAAATGCTCATTTGGGCCGTAGAGGGCCAGAAAGGGCCGGTGGCGGTCCGTTATCCCCGCGGTGGGGACCGGGGCTACTCGGATTCCTGGTGGGACAGCCGGGGCGGCAGCCTGGTCTGCCACAAAAAAGGCGAAAAAATTGCCATTCTGACCTATGGCATTCTGATCAACAATGTTTTGGAAGCAGAAAAGCTGCTTTCCGCCGGCAATATCCATGCAGGCGTCTATCGTCTGACCATGCCCTGGCCTCTGGATGAGCAGGCCCTGCGGGAGACCTTTGCCGATTATGACCGGGTTGTTTTTGTGGAGGAAGCCCTCCACGGAGCCGGTATCGGAGAGGCCGTTGTGGCCATTTTGGGAGAAAAAACGGTCTGCCGGGATCTGGGCAGCACTTATGTGCCCCATGGCAGTCTGGAAGCGCTGTATCGCCGTCAGGGTCTGGACCCGGAGAGTATTGCGGCGATGGCACGGGAGGTGCTTGAAGCATGAAGATAAAAAAGAGGTTGGACGTGCTTCTGGTGGAGCGGGGACTTTCCGAGAACCGCACCAAGGCCCAGGCGGTCATTATGAGCGGTCTGGTGGATGTGAACGGCCAGCGGGCGGACAAGCCTGGTGTTTCCTACGAGGAGACTGTGGATATTCAGATCCGGGGAGCCGCCTGCCCCTATGTGAGCCGGGGCGGGCTGAAATTGGAAAAGGCCCTGCGGGACTTCGGTGTCCATCCGGCGGACTATGTATGCAGCGATTCTGGTGCCTCCACCGGCGGCTTTACGGATTGCTTGCTTCATCAGGGAGCAAAAAAAGTTTTTGCCATCGATGTCGGCTACGGCCAGTTGGACTGGAAAATTCGAAATGACCCCCGGGTCGTCGTCATGGAGCGGACCAACATCCGCTATGTGACCCCGGAGGACCTGGGAGAGCCGCTGGACCTGAGTGTCATTGATGTGAGCTTCATTTCTCTGAAAATCGTCCTTCCCGCCATAAAAAATCTGCTGAAACCCGGCCAGGGGCAGGTGCTGTGCCTCATTAAGCCCCAGTTTGAGGCTGGACGGGACAAAGTGGGCAAAAAGGGCGTGGTCCGGGAGCCGGAGACTCACAAAGAGGTGCTGGACAACTTCGTTGCACTGGCAGGAGAACTGGGCTTCACCATTCTGGGCCTGACCTTCTCTCCGGTGAAGGGCCCGGAGGGCAACATCGAATTTCTGGGACACCTGACCCTGGCGGATGTGCCGGGGATTCTGCCGGATACCGCCGATGTGGTGGCTCAGGCCCATGCCGCTCTGAAAGGATAAGCCATGAAAAGAGTGATCGTGACCCCCAACCCCTATCGGGATAAAAATTTCGCCACCGCTCGCCGGGCCATGGATATTCTCCGTGCTTCCGGCCTGGACGTGCGGTTGTGCCTGCCCTTCGAGGTGGACAAAAGCTATGAATTGCCCCGTGACCTACGGTTTTCCCGACTGGACCGGGAGCTTCCCAATGCGGATATGGTCATCTGCTTTGGCGGCGACGGGACCATTCTGCACATGGCCAAGGCGGCCACACGGCATAATTTGCCCATTCTCGGCGTGAATATCGGCACCATGGGCTTCATGGCAGAGCTGGAAAGCACAGAGTTGGAACAGCTTTCAAGGCTTTCCAAGGGAGATTATACGCTGGACAAGCGGATGATGTTGGACGTGAGTGTGCTGCAGGGGGACAAGGTCCTCTTTCACGACCTGTGCCTGAACGATGCTGTAGTTACCAAAGGGGCTATCGCGCGGGTGGTCCACCTGAGCGTAAAATGCGACGAGGTCCAGGCTATGGAATTTGGCGGCGATGGCGTAATCGTGGCAACCCCTACCGGCTCCACGGCGTACAGCCTTTCCGCCGGGGGACCCATCGTAGAGCCGGAGGCCAACAACATTCTTGTGACCCCCATTTGCGCCCATGACGTGGCCAGCCGGTGCATGGTGGCTTCGGAAAAACGGGTCATCACCGTGGAGCTGACCCGGAACGCACGGCGCAATGCGTACTTATCCGTGGACGGAGGACGGGCCCTGCGGCTGAATCTGGGCGACAAGACCATTATCCGTAAGGCAGACCTGACCACAAAACTGATCCGGCTGCAGGAGCGCAGCTTTTACGACCTGGTAAATATGAAATTCCGTCAAGGATAAAGGGAGAGGGATACATTGAAAAGTCAGAGACAGGCAAAAATTGTGGAGATCATCTCCAACCGGGACCTCCAGACCCAGGAGCAGCTGCTGGAAGAATTGAGAGATGCGGGCTTCCGCACTACCCAGGCCACCATCTCCAGGGACATCAAGGAGCTTCGCATCGTAAAGGAAATGACTGGCAGCGGCGGCTATCGCTATGCCGTAGCCAGTCCGGATCCGGTGGTCAGCTTCTCCGGAAGGCTTCGGACTATTTTCAAAGAGTGCGTTCTGAGCTATGACTACGCCCAGAATATCATCGTCGTCCGCACCATGCCGGGTCTGGCCAGTGCGGCGGCTTCCGCCATTGATGCCCTGAGTTGGTCCAGCGTGGTGGGCACCTTGGCCGGGGACGACACGCTGTTCATCGTCATGCGGGAGAATAATACCGCAGCGGCCTTGTGTGGGGAGATTAAGAAGCTGCTGATGTAAAAGGGGGTGGCTCCGATGCTGAGCCTTTTGCATATTGAGAATATCGCTGTCATTCAGTCGGCGGACATTTCCTTTGACCGGGGCTTCAACGTGCTTACCGGCGAGACCGGTGCCGGTAAGTCCATTGTGATCGACGCCATTTCCGCCATTATGGGCCAGCGGGCCTACCGGGACATGATTCGAACCGGGGCGGACAAGGCGGTAGTCCAGGGCATTTTTACCGATGTGCCGGAATTCCGCTGGTTTGCGGAAAACGGTGTGGACTATGACAGGGAAGTTGTCATCCAACGGGATATTTTCCTGGATGGAAAGAATGTCTGCCGGGTCAATGGCAGTCTGGTCAGCGTGGCGGTGCTGAACAAGCTGGGGATGCAGCTTATCAACATCCACGGCCAGCACGATTCAGCAACCCTGTTCGATGAGGACAATCACCTGCAATTTCTGGACGATTTTGCGGAAAATCAGGAGATTCGGGCATCTTACCTGGAAAAATACCAGACCCTCTGCGCCCTGCGCCGGGAGATGGACAGCCTGAATATGGACGAAGGGGAGAAGCTCCGGCGGATGGAGACCCTTCGCTATCAAATCGAGGAGATTACCAAGGCCAACCTGAAGGAAGGGGAGGACGAGGCCCTGGAGGACCGGCGGAAGCTGCTGCAGAACAGCGAGAAAATTTCCGATTCTCTGGAGGAAGCTGCCGGAGCCCTGTATGGTGGGGATGATACCGACGGGGCTGCGGCCCTGTTACAGCAGGCCCAGGTGGCACTGTCCCGGCTGGGCCGCTATACGGACAGCTTTTCCGCCCTGCAGGAGCGGGTCACGGACCTGATGTATCAGGTCCAGGACGTGGCCGAAGAGGCCCGGGACGCCCGGGATAGCCTTTCCTATTCTGCAGATGAATTGGAGCAGATCGAAAGCCGCCTGGACGTAATCCACCGGCTTCGCCGGAAGTACGGGGCCAGCTGCGCCGACATTCTGGAATACTGCACCAAGGCCCAGGAAGAACTGGACAACATGGAATTCGCCGGGGAGCGGCTGGAACGACTGAAAGGAAAAGTCGCTCAGGCGGAAAAAGAAGCCCGTGCCGCCGCCATGGCCCTGCGGAAGAACCGACAGGAGACGGCCAAAGGGCTGGAAAAGCGCATCCTGGCGGAATTGACCCAGCTGGATATGCCAAAAGTCCAGTTTACCTGCCATTTTACGGAGCGGGAACTGGGACAGACCGGCGCCGACGCCGTTGCGTTTTATCTGTCTGCCAATGCCGGTGAGGCGTTGAAGCCCCTGAGTAAAGTAGCTTCCGGCGGCGAATTGGCCCGCATCATGTTGGCCATGAAAAACGTTCTGGCGGAAAAAGACCAGGTGGCCACGCTGATTTTTGACGAAGTGGACACCGGTGTTTCCGGCCGTGCCGCCCAGAAAGTGGCGAAAAAGCTGCACAGCGTGGCCCAATTCAAGCAGGTCCTCTGCGTGACCCATCTGCCGCAAATTGCCGCTATGGGCGATACCCATTTGCTCATTGCCAAGGCCGAGCGGGACGGCCGGACCTTTACCACCGTGACCCCTCTGGACCTGGAGGGCCGGAAGCGGGAATTGGCCCGCATCATCGGCGGCGAGCATATCACCGAGACCACCCTGAAAAGCGCAGAAGAAATGCTTTTGGAGAAAAGATAGTTATGGGAGAATTCATTGGAACGATCATTCTGACCGCCTTTTGCTTCGCTGGCGGGGCTGTGTTCTTCGGCATCGGCGTGTACGCAGGCCGGAAGAAGGGCCCTATGAATTTCTGGGCCGGGGAACAGATCGCCCCGGAATCCGTCACCGACATTCCTGCCTACAACCGGCAAAATGCGGTCATGTGGAAATGGTACAGCCTCAGCTACTTTCTGACGGGCCTGTGCGCCCTGCTGAGCATCTGGTCCAGGGGCTGGAACTATATCTGCCTGGGCACTTTGGTCCTGGGCTGCTGCGGCGGCATGATCGCCGTGATTTGCCGGTACCGGAATATCCGGCGGAAGTATCTGGCCTCTTGACATTTGGGAAAAACTCTGCTAAAATCCTCATAACGCAGTGAAGGGAACAAGTAAGCGTCCTAACTTTTTCAGAGAATCCCCGGTGGGTGCGAGGGGACAGAAGCGGATGCCCGAATACCTCCCGGAGCGGCTGCCCCGAACAAAAGCAGTAGGGGCGGACGGGTTCGCCCGACAAAGCGAAAGGTGTTATTGGACACCGTGAGGGCAATGCCGTGAGACATTGCTGAATTCAGAGGTGGTACCGCGTATTTTTTACGCCCTCTGTCCAGCGGGACAGGGGGCGTTTTTTGATACCCTCGTCCGAAATACAAATTTTTGGAGGTATGTAGAAATGAAACTTTACGACGAACTGGTGGCCCGCGGACTGATTGCTCAGGTCACCAACGAGCAGGAAATTCGGGACACCATTGACAACGGCAAGGCCGTTTTTTACATTGGATTTGACTGCACGGCGGACAGCCTGACCGCCGGTCACTTTATGGCCCTGACACTGATGAAGCGGCTGCAAATGGCGGGCAACAAGCCCATTGCCCTGATCGGCGGAGGCACCACCATGATCGGTGACCCCTCCGGCCGGACGGATATGCGGAAAATGCTCACTAAGGAGGACATCGAGCATAACGCTGCCTGCTTCAAGCGGCAGATGGAGAAGTTCATTGAGTTCGGTGAAGGCAAGGCATTGATGCTGAACAACGCCGACTGGCTGCTGAGCCTGAACTATGTCGAACTGCTGCGGGAGGTGGGTGCCTGCTTTTCCGTGAATAATATGCTCCGGGCCGAGTGCTACAAGCAGCGGATGGAGAAGGGCCTTTCTTTCCTGGAATTCAACTACATGATTATGCAGTCTTACGACTTCTACTACCTGTTCCAGCACTACGGCTGCAACATGGAGTTCGGCGGCGACGACCAGTGGAGCAATATGCTTGGCGGCACGGAACTTATCCGGCGGAAGCTGGGCAAGGACGCCAACGCCATGACCATCACCCTGCTCACCGACTCCCAGGGCAAGAAAATGGGCAAGACCGCCGGCAACGCCGTGTGGCTGGACCCCAACAAGACCTCTCCCTACGAGTTCTACCAGTACTGGCGGAACGTGGGCGATGCGGACGTGATGAAGTGCATCCGGATGCTGACCTTCTTGCCTCTGGAGCAGATCGACGAGATGGACACCTGGAAGGATGGACGCATCAACGAGGCCAAGGAAATTCTGGCCTACGAGCTGACCAAGATGGTCCACGGCGAGGCGGAGGCCGAGAAGGCTCAGGCCGCTGCACGGGCACTGTTCTCCGGCAAGGGGGACGATGCCAATATGCCCACCACGGAAATTTCTGCCGAGAAGCTCGCCGACGGGTCTATCGGTATTCTGAATCTGATGGTGACCTGCGGCCTGGCGGCTTCCAACGGCGAGGCCCGGCGGCTGGTCCAGCAGGGCGGCGTGTTCGTCAACGAGGAGAAGGTCCCGGCAGCGGATGCCAAGATTACCGAGGAGCAGCTGAAAGCGGGCGTGAAAATTCGCAAGGGCAAAAAGGTGTTCCATAAGGCTGTGCTGGCGTAAAAACATTTTACGGGACATTCCGGGAATTGATACAAGACAGTTGGAACCGCCGGGGAGAGAAAACCTCCCCGGCGGTTCGGTGTTTCTGATGCCTTCCGCATAGTTCAACCCATTCCTGCCATACTGATACCGAGGTGTGGTTATGGTTTACGATGTTTTGATATTAGGCGGCGGGGCGGCAGGCTACACGGCGGCGCTGTATGCCGCCCGGGCCGGGCTTTCGGCGCTGGTACTGGAAAAGGCGGCCCCTGGCGGACAGATTACCTGGGCGGAGCGGGTGGAAAATTACCCTGGTTTCCCAAACGGGGCCGAAGGTCCGGCCCTGGGCGAGAGTTTCCGGCAATGTGCCGAACGCTTTGGAGCGGAAACCGTGCTGACGGAGGTCACGGCGGTGTCCTTGATGGAAAAAGAGAAGCGCTTGCTGACGAAACAGGGGGATTTTTTCGGAAAAACCCTGATTCTGGCCATGGGGACCGCACCGGGGACCCTGGGACTGCCAGACGAAGAACGGCTTCGGGGCCGGGGCATCAGCTATTGCGCCTCCTGCGACGGGATGTTCTTCCTGGACCGGGTGGCCGTAGTGGTGGGCGGCGGCAACACGGCGCTGACCGATGCCCTGACCCTAAGCAAGCTGTGCCGGGAGGTCCATGTGGTGCATCGGCGGGACGCCTTCCGGGGCGACAAGATCTACGCCGCTGCCCTGGCCAAACGGGCAAATGTCACTGTCCACTGGAACTGCCGGGTGACGGCTATTCACGGAGAAACGGCCCTGGAGGGGGTCACGGTGGAGGACATCCCCTCCGGGATGCAGCGGCGGCTTCCCTGCGAAGGATTGTTTGTCTGTGTGGGCCGGGTCCCCAATACCCAACTGGTCCGGGGGCTTGTTCCCATGGATGAGGACGGTTATCTGCTGGCCGGAGACACGGAAACACCCATCCCCGGTGTATTTGCTGCCGGAGATATACGAAAAAAGCCCCTGCGGCAGGTGATAACCGCCGCTTCCGACGGAGCCGTTGCTGCCCATCTGGCGGGGGAATTTCTGGCTTTGGAACAATAAAGAAAGGCTGCCTCGTGCTTTGAGGCAGCCTGATTTTTCAGTTGACTACGTTCTGAGGCGTTCCTGCCAGGAAGCAGCGGATGTTCTCCTCCGTAATGCGGACAATTTTTGCCCGTGCCCCCACCGGCGCCCAGGCCATGTGGGGCGTGAGGACGCAGTTGGGGGCGGAGAGCAGGGGAGAGTCCATGGGAATCGGCTCCACATTGGCTACATCCATGGCGGCACCCCGGAGTTTCCCGGACTTCAGCGCCTCCGCCAGCGCATTTTCGTCTACAAGCGGCCCGCGGGCGGTGTTCAACAGCATGGCTCCGTCCTTCATTTTAGAGATGGCCTTGGCGTTGATAAGCCCTTGTGTTTCTGCCGTCAGGGGGCAGTGGAGAGAGATCACATCGCTGCGGCGAAGCAGCTCGTCAAAGGATACATAGTCCGCAATTTCTTCCCCCTCCGGGCAGCGGGATCGGTTGCAGGCCAGGACGTTCATGCCCAGAGCCTTGGCAATGCGCCCAACGGCCTGCCCAATGTGGCCGAAGCCGTAAATGCCGATGGTTTTCCCTTCCAGGCACACCTGGGGCGTGTCCCAGAAGCAGAAGCTGCCGCAGGTCTGCCAGCGGCCCTGCCGGACGGCTTCGTCGTGGTGGCCGATTTTATGGCACAGTTCCAGAAGCAGGGCAATGGTGAACTGAGACACGGCGTAGGTGCTGTAACCGGGGACGTTGCACACGGAAATGCCGTATTCCCGTGCGGCGACGCAGTCTACAACATTGTAGCCAGTGGCCAGCACGCAGATAAGCTTCAGGTTCGGACATTCCGCCATGATCTCGCGGGTAATGGGCGCTTTGTTGATTAGGACAATCGCCGCATCGCCGATGCGGGAACGGACTTCCTCCGGCTTCGTGTGAGCATAAGCGGTTAAATCACCAAACTTTCGGAGCCCGTCAAAACTCAACCCGTCCTTTACGATAACGCTTTCGTCCAAAACCACGATTTTCATGGGGTTCCTCCTTGCTTTTTCAAAGGGCTTCTGGTATGATATTATATATAGTTATACAGCAAAAAGCAAGGGGAAGTGACCGAATGTCCCATTATGATTTTTTCCAGAACCGGGAATGTGAGTATTTTCCCTGTCATCCGGGTGCGGATCCGGAAACGTTCAGCTGTCTGTTCTGCTATTGCCCCCTGTATGCCCTGGGGGACAAGTGCGGCGGGCACTTCACCTACACTGAGAACGGCATCAAGGACTGCACCCATTGCCTTCGGCCCCATCGCCGGGAGAATTATGGCGACATCATGAAGGCCATGGGGGCGGTGCTGGAACTGGCGAGACGAAAAGAGGGGGACCGAAAATGAAAAATAGATTGCTTGCGTTTTTACTGGTATTTGGCATTTTACTTTCCGGCTGCACCGTGGCTGGACCTGCGCCTACCACGGTTTCCACGGAAACGACCCAGGCAACCACGGAGGCCACCCTGCCCACGGCCCCCGCAAAGCCGGAGATTGCCCATCCGGCACTGAAATTTGACGAACTGGAATATGTCCACCCGGACCTGGATGCCCTGAATGCCAAAATCGACGATGCCATCGCTATGGCCTCGGAAAGCGGCAAGGAAGCGGATATTCTGACTCTTTATCAGGAGATTCAGGACGACTATGTGAACTATTCTACCATGGCGACTTTGGCCAGCATCCATAACTATCTGGACCTGCAGGACGAATACTATGAGAAGGAATATCTGGACTTGGATGCGGCAGGGACCAAACTGGACAACCGGCTCAACGACCTGACCGGGGCCATTCTGGATTCCGAGTACGCCGACGCTGCCCGGAACGCCTGGGGGGAGGATTACGTGGAGCGCTACGAGTTCCACAGCAAGCTGAACTCCAAGTTCATTGAAACGCTTTCCGAGCGGGAGCAGGCTCTGGTGACAGAATATAAGAAGCTGCTTACCAAGGAGTACACCACCACCCTCAATGGGGAAGAAGTGACCGTCGATGACCTGGACCTGACCACGGAAGAAGGTGCGCTGGCCTATTACGACATTCTGGAACGGAAAAATTCCGACCTGGGCCGCATTTACTGCAAGCTGGTCCAAATCCGGGCGAAAATCGCCACGACGTTGGGCTATAAAAATTATACCGACTATGCCTACGACAATCTGGGCCGGGACTTCGCCAAGGAAGATGCCAAGAATTTCTCCAAGCAGGTGAAGGAAACCCTGGTTCCTCTGTTCTCCCGGTGGCTGGAAACGTATCGTGAGGACATTCTGGCGGCCTCCGGGGAGACGGACGTGTCCGTTGCCGACGGCGTGCCTTACCTGCGGGAGGCATTGCAGGCGGAATTCCCGGCGGAAATGGAGGAAGCCCTTAGTTATATGCTGGCCAGCGGACTTTACTGCTTCGATGATGGGGAAAACATGATGCAGGCAGGCTTCACCACCTACATGGAGGGTTTCCATGCGCCCTATCTGTTCATCAACACCGGCGTCTATACGGATGCTTCTACGCTATTCCATGAATTCGGCCATTATTATAATTTCTACCGCATGGGAGATGTGGGCTGGAACGACGACCAGAGTCTGGACCTTGCGGAAATCCATTCTCAGGGTCTGGAATTGCTGATGTTCGACCGATATTCGGAGATTTACGGCGACCAGGCGGATGGGATGATGCTCTCCACCATGTTCAACATTCTCTCGGCCATTCTTTCCGGCTGCGCCGAGGACGAATTCCAGCAGAAGGTCTACGCGAATCCGGATATGACGCTGGACCAGATGAATCTTGTTCACGGACAAGTTTATCAGGAGTATTTCGGATATCCCTCTTACTATGAGTGGGTGGATATTCATCACCACTTCGAGCAGCCCCTTTATTACATCAGTTACGCCACTTCTGCGGTGTCCGCACTGGAAATTTGGGAAATTGCCCAGACGGACCGGGAAAGCGCATTGGAGACCTACGAACAAATTTCCGGCTGTACCATCAACATCGACTACCGGGCTGCCCTGAATCAGGCGGGCCTCAGCGACCCCTTTACCACGGACCTGGTGGAGCGAATAGCGGCAGCGCTGGAAAATTGGGAGATGACGGGCCTGAACCAGGCCGATCATGCGGCATAAAACAACAATTCTCCCGTGGCTTTTCGGCCACGGGAGAAATTCCTGCTTGACAATGGGGGAAAGCTGTGCTAGAATACTCTGGTGTGAAGGGAATATCTTTCATTCGGAGTGATACCCAAGAGGCCGAAGGGGCTCCCCTGCTAAGGGAGTAGGCGTCTAAAAAGCGCGCG
>JALEII010000090.1 GCA_022770345.1 Clostridiales bacterium
GAAGGAAATAGGACTTTTCAGGAAAAGAGGGCTTGACAAGGCACAAAAAATTCATTATAATAGCCAGGTAAATCGGGGTGTGGCGAAGT
Source organism: Clostridiales bacterium (assembly GCA_022770345.1). Classification (GTDB taxonomy): domain Bacteria; phylum Bacillota; class Clostridia; order Oscillospirales; family Oscillospiraceae; genus Faecousia. The sequence continues at coordinate 90 of JALEII010000090.1, forward strand.
TTGGTATCGCGCTTGGTTCGGGTCCAAGAGGCCTCGGGTTCAAATCCCGACACTCCGACCAGAAGCCGATGAGTCTTGCCTAAGATTCATCGGCTTTTCTTTCTACAGCCGGAAAACCATCCTGAAAATGGATGAAAGCTGCGAAAAAGCGTTATTCCGGTCAGAAGTTTCGTACGGCGGCCACATCAGATTGTCGAATAAACTACAAAGTCATTGGGAACGGCAAAACGGAAATTTGCATTAAGGATTCAAAATGCTATATGAAGCAAGACAGAAAAGGTTTTACGTTGATGGAAATACTGATCGTGGTGGCAATGATTGCCGTGTTGGTGGCTGTCGCGATCCCCATTGCGACGGCACAACTTGAAAGAACCAGGGAGGCTGCAGACCTTGCCAACGCCCGCTCGGCTTATATGCAGGTCTCGACCGATGCGCTGCTGGGCAACGCAACGAGTAGCGTCACGGTGAAGCTGAAGCAGAAGCAGAGCGACTGGCAGTCGGCAGACCCTGTGAATATCGGCGGCATAGTGCATTGCAAAAGTCAGGGAGACACCGATAATTGGATAGGCATCCCCGGGGCAGGCGGAACGTGCGTAGTATCCTATGATGATGAGATCGGCGTTATCTTTACATGGAGCGGGGGAGCCTCAGACATACCCGGAAACCCCACGGCCTTCACGGATTTCTTCGGCCTGCTGTTCCAGGTGCCCAAATTCCGATTATATCAAGGCGATCCTGGAGGAACTTGAGAAGGAAAACAACACACTTTTGCAGCAGGATGACTGCACATGGGCCTATCTTGGGAACGGAAAGGAAGGCAACGAGTCCAAACGTTATTTGTTCTGGACGTCCCTTAACACCAACGAGGTGGGCCCTGGAAAGAACATTCCAATCATTATTCAGACCGGCGACGGAAAGTTCTACGTATCCGAATCGACGACTGCAAAACGCACGAAGGACAATGGGTATATTGCGATTGCCGACCATCTCAGCCAAGCAGGTTACAAGGATATTCTGAACAACGGTACAGAATATGCAACTCTGGAGGAGGCCTATGAAGCCTACATGAAGGCACTGGCGGACGAAAAATACGATGATGTTTGTCGGCCGTAATTGCATAAAAGTTTGCCGGGGCGGGTCGGAAACCTGCCCCGGCTTTTATATGCCAGGCGGAGAGCCATGCTGGCGGTAGAATCGCCGTCGGATGATTTTTCCGGCGGCAGCTGCCTGCTGTAAACATAAGGAACTATAAAGTGTACTCTGCTATCATTTCACACCATTCCGCACATGGCCAAAAACCGATAAAATGTACCCTGGTGATGGAATATGGCGAAAGTGAAGGATTGTCCGGGGTTTGAGACCTTTGGCGAAGACGTGAAGGAGGCCCGGAAAGTCCGGAACATTTCCCGGAAGGACCTTGCCGAGCAGGTGAATATCGATACCCGGTATCTGGCCAACATAGAAAACGAGGGGACCATTCCCAGCCTGCCGGTCATCATCCAGCTGGCGGAAATTTGCGGTCTGCCTATGGGGCGGTATTTCAACCCGAAGATATGCGGGGCCGAAAGCCCTCAGCGCCAGCGGGTGCGGCGGAAGCTGGAAGCCTGCCCGGAAGAGTATCTGCCCATTGCGGAGGGGGTCCTGGACGGCATCCTGCGGGTGAAATGAGGGGCGATTTCTTGCATTTTTGACAGGAGAATCCGCAGTTTTGCAAACCCCCTTGCATTTGGAGACGGGACCTGCTATATTGTCGGAAAATCGACTTGAGGAAGAAAAAGTAGCAGTTGCGCAGACTTCCTTGACAAAGGCCTGCCCGGCGAGTATGCTGTCGGAAAAAAGGAGTAGATAGAAATGCAGTATTTTGGTGTAGAATTGCCGGGGGCAATCATGACCCCGGACGGGAAACCGGCCTGGCGCAAAAATGACCTTCCGGCGCTGCTGGCGTTGGCGGAAAAACAGGATTGGGTCATTCTGGGCGGAGCGATTCTGAAAGCGGATTTTTCGCCTGCCGGAGTTCGCTGGGACATCATCCCGGAGCGGAAACGGAATTACCGGGACTTCCGGCGTTCGGCTGTGGACTTTGGTATCCAGGAGGCCCGGGAGCATTCACGGATATGCGGCCAGGAGGATCTGATCGTGCCGGAACTGGTGTCGGCCATGGAGGCTTTTGTATGCCGGAGGCCGGAATGATGAAAGAGCCGGGAACCTTGGCGGGCTATGCGGCTTACCTGGCCGCCCGGACCCGGCAGGCCACGGTCTATCTGGACCTGGGACGGGAAACGATGGCCCTGTCCGGAATCGTGACGGGAGCCGACGGGGAATGGTTGCTGCTTTCCGGGGAACGGGGACGGAACTTATGCGCCACCGGGGCGCTGGTCCGGCTGGACATGGAAGGTCCGGCAGGGTCGAGAGGGGAGAATGAGGACCTTTTGGACCGATTTCTGACCGGTGCGGAAGAAAAGCAGGTTCCGATTCGGGTCCGCAGCGCGCGCCGGGAACAAATAGGAATTCCCAGGATCCACTCGGAAGAAATTCTGGTTTTGGAATCCTCATCCGGCAGCCGGAGCCGCTGGGAGCGGAAAGCGCTGCTTCTCTTGGAGGAACTGCCATGATCTTGAAGAAGCGTTTTTGGGGCGCATTCTTGTGCCTGGAGTTAGCGGACGGAAAGAAAACTCATGGGCGGCTCCTGTGTGAAGGCCAGGGCTGGGTGCTGCTGGCAAATCGGAATGGAAAGACGCTTTACCGTCTTCGGGATTTGAAAGCCTGCCGGGTGGAAGCGGAGGAGGCGGAAAGTGCCCTGCCCAAATGGACCGACGACCCTTTGGAAACCGTCCTCCGGGAAGCCGGAGAGGCCCCGGTGGCCCTGCTGGTCCGGGGAGACTGGGTCTGTGGCCATGTGGATTATCTGCTGGGGTCCCTGGTCTGCGTGACCTGCCCGGAGGCTGACCGGCGGTCCTACATAGAGTTGTCCGCCGTGGAGCGCTGTTTCATCGGAGACCTAATAGACGCCAGGAAAGCCCCGGAGACGAACAAATCGCATCCGTCGGCGTACATAGGTACGGTAGGATGCGATTTGTGAAGTAAGTGAAAATATATGCTTCTTAGCAGTGCTGAACACTTGCAGGTGTTGAAGTCGAACCTATGAAAATCGAAAAAACAGAGATGCCCTTTGCGTTTCTTGTATTTTAACGGTCCGGGGCTTTCGTGGTTGTCGATTATTTTACATAGCTCAGGCTGATCCAACCCTGGCTGGTTTTGCCCCAGGTCATGCCGCTGGCTTCCTGAGTCTCGGTGTAGGTGACTTTTTCGCCATAGTACAGGTAGCCGACTACGGAATTGCTCAGGCCGGCCCCACTGCGGACCAGCAGGCAGTCCGCAATGACCGTGCCGGTGCTTTCGCTGGGTTCTGCGGGGGCGGGAGCGGCGTTTTCAAAGCGCACATAGTCCAGGCTGATCCAGCCATCGGAGATGCGGCCCCAGCCGTTCCGGGTCTCCCGGATGGTCACGCTGTCGCCGTCGTCCAGATAGCCCACGATGGAATAGTCGGTGCTGGGACCGCTGCGGATACGCAGGCCGCCGTCGGCTACTACTGTGCCGGTCTGGGTCTCCTGGGCGGGCGGTTCGGTGGGCACAGGTTCCGTGGGAGCTGTGGTGGATTCCGTGGTGGGAGCGGTGGTAGGTGCGGTTGTCGGTGCAGTGGTGGGTGTGGTGGGGGCAGGCTTCAGGTCATCCAGGAGGACGTAATCCATCCAGACCCAGCCTGCTGCCGTCCGGCCCCAGGTCATGGAACCGTTGGTGGTCTGTTCCAGAATCTCCACCCGGTCCCCGTAGCTCAGGTAATCCAGCACGGAATAGCCGGTGCTGGGACCGGAGCGGACGCACAGACCGCTGGGAGCGGTGACGGTGCCCTTCCGGCCGGAAGCCGCTGGCTCGGTGGGAGCGGTGGTGGGGGCCGTCGTGGGCTCCGTGGTGGGAGCGGTAGCCGGTTCGGTAGTGGGCGCAGGCTCCGTGGGCTTGGTGGCCTCCGGAGGCGTTACAGAACCGGCATCCAGTTTTACATAATCCATGCAGATCCAGCCGCCGCTGACCTTGCCCCAGGTCATGGAGCCGTTGGTGGTCTGTTCGGTAATTTCAACCCGGTCCCCACGGCTCAGGTAGGAGCGTACGGAGTAGCCGGTGCCGGGGCCGGAGCGGACACACAGGCCGCTGTCGGCGGTGACGGTGCCGGTAGCCACGGCGGAAGGCGTGGCGGGGGTGGTCGGCGTGGTGGGTTCGCTGTTGCCCTTGGACACGGAATCGTAGTTGGTGTACATCAGTGCGATCCAGCCCTGGCTGAACTGGCCCCAGGTGTAGCCGGTGCCGGTAGCCACGGCAGTGATGGTCATGGTGTCGCCCTTGTCGGCGCTGCCAACGATGGAATAGTTGGTGCCGGGGCCGGAGCGGACGTTGACCTCCGTGTTCTGCACGGTGACGGTCACGGGGGAGATGGAATGATCGTTGTTTTCCACTTCCTTGGTGGAGTCCAGCAAGATCCAGCCGCTGGAATTGATGCGGCCGAAGGAGCTGTATTCTTCCACAATCAGCACCTCAGTTCCGGCAGAAAGGGTGTCGATGACGGTGGCTTCCGGATCGGGATAGCTGTACACGTTTATGCCTTCGGTGGTGGTCCGGCGGTAGTTGACTGCCTTGCCCAGACCGGTCTCCACGGTGGCGTCGTTGTCACTGCCGCCTTCGGTCCAGTGGGCGTAGAGGGTTCGGTTCTTCACGCCGGAATCCAGTACGCTGACCCGGTTTCCGCCGGATACGGCGGTGTACCAGCCGTCAAAGCCATATCCTGTCCGGGTGGGGGTTGGCAGGATGGCGGCGGTCAGGTCCGTATCGTAGCCCTGGATACGGGGACTGCTGGTGCCGCCGTTGCCGTTATACAGTACATAGCCGTAGTTAGCGGGAGGTGCAGAGGAATAGACCCCGTTCAGGTACAGGTTGGCTTCGCACAGACGGCGGCGGACCAGACCGGTGAGGATGGAGCCGCCGGCGTTGCACCAGAGGGTCAGGGGATGGATGAGGCTGTTGCCCGTGGCGCCGTTCAGCACGGCGGAGCGGAGCTGGCCTTCTTCATAAAGCCAGCCGGTGCCGCAGTTGAAGGAGAACATGGCCAGAGCGTCAAACTGATTCTGGGTCAGGGTGATGCCGTAGGAGGCGGTGAAGTTATTCAAAGCCCGGCCGATGGCGTCGGTATATGTACGCAGCAGGGCCTCGGCCTCCGCTTCGGTGATGCCTTCGCTCAGGTAGCGGTCCAGGTCCTCATCCGGACAGCGGGTGCCGTAGCCCACGGTGTACTGGGAGTAGTCCCAATAGGGCATCCGGGAAAAGCCCTCGAATTCTTTCAGCAGGTCGATGCCCTTCTGGCTCATGCCCATGCTTTCCGCAGCATTGGCCCGGAGGCCCAGCGGAAGCAGGCCCGCCACCAGAAGCAGCGATAAAATCAGACAGATGATTCGCTTTTTCACGGTATCTGTTCCTCGCTTTCCATGGTAATGGAAGCATTATAACAGATTGACGGAGATTATGCAAGAGGTTTGGAGAGGAAAAATTACAAAATAGTTACGAATTGGTTCCAAAATTTTCTGGAATATCCAGGTCCTGGTAGGGATAGAGCCGTTCCCAGCCATTTTCACCCTTTACCACGGTGCTTCGGTGGCCGCTGAGGAGCCGGACGATGGGGTAGGCGTTGACCCAAATTTCGCTGCTGCATTCCTTCTGCCATTCTTCAAATACCAGCTGGATGCCGAAATGCAGGTGGACCGTCTCGATATTATTGGTGTCCGGGGTGGTGGAGTAGCCGGTGCGGCCCATGAAGCCGATGACGTCCCCAGCCTGGACCAGGTCGCCTTCTTCCAGGCCCTCCGGGAAGGGGCGGCCCTTTTGCAGGTGGGCATAATAATAGTAGCGCCGGGAGTCCGCCGAGCGGATGCCCACCCGCCAGCCGCCGTATTGATTCCAGCCCAGAGCCTCTACCACGCCGCTTTCCACGGCGACAATGGGGGTTCCCAGGTTGCCCATCAGGTCGTTGCCCAGGTGCTTGCGCCGGAAGCCGTAGCTGCGTCCCACGCCGAAGTCGTCGCAGTGGCTGTATCCGTACCCGGCAGCAACGGGGGAGAAGGCTTTCAGTCCATAGGCGGGCCGCCATTCGCCGTTGATCTCGATGGCGTAGCTGCCCAGCAGTCCGCCCAGCAGGGCATCGTAGGCGGTGTGATAATAGGAAAACAGCTTTTCGCTGACGCCGGGAAGCTCTGTGGGGGCTTTGCCGCCTTTCAGGTCCGCTGCCGCCTTTTTCACCGAGGCCAGGGGACATTTTCCACCGGTGCGGCAGGCGGCCACGGCCAGAATGTCGATCCAGTTCAGATGGAGCTCCTGCTCAAAGGTGGCGATGTCCTGATCCATGGCATAGCGTAGGGAAGCCTCGCACACGGAAAAATCCACCCATTTGATATTTTCTGCCCCCACGTTCACCACGCACAGGGAGCAGATCAACAGAAAAAGCAGTATCCGCCGACCCATCTTACGCACCTTCTTTCCTGCGTAGGATGCCCGTCGGCGGATGTTTGATTCCATGAAATTATTGTAAGTCCTTGCTGATGCCCGCCGCAATGGTGTAAATATCGTCCATTGTTGCAATCGAGGAGATTTGATTTTTATAGTAGGCACTGTGGGAAACACCCCGGAGATACCAGGCAAAATGCTTCCGGGCTTCCAGACAGGCAATGTGTTCGCCCTTGTCGGCTTTGGCCAGTTCAAATTGCCGCACCGCCGTGGCCACCCGGTCCTTCAGGCAGGGCCGTTCGGGAATGTCCCGGCCTTCCATGGCGGCCCGGACCTGCTGAAAGAGCCAGGGGTCCCCGAAGGAAGCCCGGCCGATCATCAGCCCATCGGCCTTGGTCCAATGCAGGCATTTCAGCGCCGAAGGGACATCCACAATGTCCCCGTTGGCAATGACCGGCACGGAAAGCTGTTCCTTGGCCTTGTGAATGGTATCCCAGTCGGCGCTGCCGGTGTAGAGCATACTCCTGGTGCGGCCGTGGATGGCGATCATGGCGGCACCGCTCTGCTCCATGCGTTTGGTAAAATCCAGCACATTGATGCTGCCCTTGTCCCAGCCCAGACGGCACTTCACCGTCACCGGTATGTCCACTGCCAAAGAGACCGCCCGGACGATGGCCTCTGCCAGCTCCGGGGTTCGCATGAGGCCGCAGCCGTCGCCGGAATTGGCGATTTTGGGCATGGGGCAGCCCATATTGATGTCCAGAAAATCGCAGCCGGAAATTTCCAGGGCCAGCCGGGCCCCCTCGGCCATGACCGTCGGGTCGTTGCCGAAAATCTGCGCCCCGCAGATGCCCGTTGGGGTTTTCTTCAATAATGCGGCGCTTTTTTTGTCCTTATAGACCAGCGCACGGGAGGAGACCATTTCCGTCACCGTGATGCTTGCGCCCATTTCCGCACAAATGCTGCGGAAGGCCCAATCCGTGACCCCCGCCATGGGTGCCAGCACCAGCGGCGTTTCAATTTCCAGATTTCCCAGCTTCATCTTCGATTCCTCCCGATTTTTGGAGGATTATATCATAGTTTGCCGGGAAACGCAAGTCACAGCACCGCCGTCAGAAGCCAGACAAGCCCCGTGGCTCCGGCTCCGGCCAGGCCCCAGAGGGCTTGCCGGACGACTTTCCGGGGGCGGGGACGGCTGAGACGTTCCGCCTCCTTCAAAAGGGCCTCGTCCGTGATGCCTTCCTTCACGGCGTCCTCTTTCAGAATGAAAATGGCCTGTTCAAAGAGCCTGGGGTCCGGGCCTTTGACCACAATGACCTGTCTGCATACGCCTTTTACCATCAATACTCGCCTCCTTGCGAAGAAAAGGATACCCAATCCAAAGACAGAATATACCAAATGCACAGGGGATAACGGCAAAGACCCGGTGACAGGAACCTTCCTGCCGCCGGGTCGGGAGATTCTTGGCTTTACAGCACGTAATCGGTTGCCTGGATGACCACGGTATCCGGGTCACAGGGTTCTTCCCTTTCCTCTTTTTTCTTGGCGGCGTCCTCCTCGGTCATAATCTCCTCCACATCCTCGCAAACGAAGCTGACGGCGCCCTTCTGGGCCGGGGCGCAGCAGACGCTCTCGCAGTCCTCGATGGTCAGCCGGTCCAGAATCACTTCCGGAGCAATGGCCGGGTCGATCCACACCGTATCGCAGTCCTGAATAAGGAGCGACCCCTGTTCCAGCATCCAGGCCGTCACCTCTACGGTGTCGTCCCGGTCCTCAATGACCCGTCCGCTTGTGGCCCTGAGGACTTTCACGCCCCCTTCGGCTTCTGCTTTCAGCTCTGCCAGATCCTTGCTTGTCTCGTCCACGGTGACGGACCCCTCCACATGCAGATATTCGATGGCTTCCAGTGCAGCAGCGTCCTCCACCTTTACGTTGCCCAGCACATAGAGCTTCTTGCCCATCTTTTTGAGGAGATTGGTGGTTAGGGTTACATCGTCGGTCAGCACCCGGGTCCCGTCCGGAACCGGGATGATGTCCGCCCGGTCATCCATCAGGCCCACCATGTCCTCTAGCAGGGATTCCGCAATCAGGGCCTTCCGGGCATGAAAGTGGGTACCCTTGGCTTTCAGGGCGGTGGTGTCTAAGGTAAGGTCCGTGCAAATGAGCCGGTTGGGGCTCCAATAGAGCCGATCCTTGGCCCGCAGCAGGAAAATATGGTCAATGGAGGCGTTGTTTTTCAGGATCACCGCATCGTCCGGGTAGCAGATGGTGCTTCCATTCAGCTCCAGCATGGGCAGGTGTCCCTCCAGGGAGTTGGGATAGCTGACCATACCGTTCACATGGATCTTGACGTAGCGTTTCAGGGCCTCCTGGGTGCCGGGGGCAATGTCCAGCCGACCGTTGACCTGCAGGATTGTAGCCGGGCCTGTCGCATCCGTGGGCGTGATGGCGGCCATGCCGTTGACGGTGCGGATAACGCAGTCGGCAGGTACTTCAACCATGTCGGTACAATGAATTTCCACACCGTACCGGTCCAACAGCAGCTTGCTTTCCGGGCTGACCAGCAGGTCCGAAGCGTTGATGGTGATTTTTTCAAAAGCGGCCAGGGATTCCTCCGTGACATTGCGGGTGTCGCAGGTGCTGCAAGAAATGACTTTTTTCATAATAGGTTTTCCTCCTTGTTTTGGGTTCTGCCCGGATAACGAACAGCCCGGCAGAAACGCTGCATTTTATTTCAGCATTTTTTGCAGCTTTTTTCGGCTGCGGGACAGTCGGGAGCGGACGGTCCCGGCTGGAAGGTTCAGCATCACGCTGATCTCCTCGCCGGTGTAGCCCTCCAGGAACCGGAGCCGGAACACCAGCTGCTCCTCCAGGGGCAGCTTGGATAAGAACAGTTCGTTCTCAATGTCCTCAAAGCCCGGCTCCTGCTCCACGGCTGCTTCCGGGGGCAGGCCCATGGTGTACTGATCTTCCAGCGTATTCCGCCGAAAGCTGTCGATCAGCAGATTTTTCAGTGCCCGGAACAGCCAGGCCCGCCGCTGGCTGGGGCCTAAATCCTCCACGACGGAAACGTTCTGCAAGGCCCGCAGAAACGTGTCCTGAACGGCATCCTCCGCCTGGGCGGAATTCCTGCAGATGTGCATGGCCTTCCGCAGCAGTTCTTGATAATGCTGCTTATAGAGTTCTTCCCACATAGTATCTACCATGGCCGCCCCAACTCCAGCCGGTCCATGCGGAAATAGCGTATCCGCACATCCCGGCACCGGTCCAGACGGGGTCGCCGTCTCCATTTCGCTTTCATGGGTTCATCCCCTTTCTGCTCGGATAACGCAGAAAGAAGGCGAAACGTTGCAGCCTTATTCGATATTTTTTCGCTTTGAATGGTGTTTGGGCTCCCATTCCGGCAGGGGCAGCCGCTGCATGGCCCCGAAGATACGCTCCTTCAGGTCGGGATATTCCCCGCTGAGCCGATAAAGAAGGTCCTTTACCTCCGCCCGCTTGGTGACCTTATCCACCGGGCAGCGGTTGGTGAGGATGGGCAGATTTTCCCGCTGGGCAAAGTGGTCGATGGTCTTTTCGTGCAGATAAAGCATGGGGCGAATCTGGTCGATGCCCGTCCGGTCCAGGTGGGTCACTGGCTGGAAGCAGCTGATACGGCCTTCAAAAAGCAGGGACATGAGAAACGTCTCCACCGCATCGTCATAATGATGGCCCAGGGCCAGCTTATTGAGCTTCCGGTCCAGCAGGGCTTGGTTCAGAGCGCCCCGGCGCATTTTGGCGCACATGGAGCAGGGATTCTGCTCTTTCCGATAGTCGAAAAGGATGGGGCCAATCTGAGTGGGGACAATCGTATAAGGGATTTCCAGCCGGTCGCAGAGGCCCCGGACCCCGGAATAATCCATGCCAAGGCCCATATCGATGGTGACGGCTTCCAGGTCAAAATCCATCTGGGGATACTTCTTCAATTCCGAAAGAAAAACAAGCAGGGCCAGGGAATCCTTTCCCCCGGACACGCCCACGGCCACCCGGTCTCCGGGGCGGATCATTTCATAATCTTCCACGCAGCGGCGGACCATTCCAACCAGTTTCTGCACGATTTACTCCTCCTGATGTAAAAATTGGAATGTAAGGAACAAAGAGAACAAACGAGAATTCGGGAGAAAACGAGAGTTCTTCTCGGATTCTATAAATTTTTCGAAATTAGAGGTTGACAATTCAAACGGGATGTGGTATAAAAGGGAGGCTTTCGGAGGCTATTGTACTCCGGAACACCTGGAAAGTCAAAATATTTTACCAAATTCGGAGGAACGAATATGTCCACTACACTGGCCAAGAAGGAGACCGTGGAACGCAAGTGGTATGTGATCGACGCCGCCGGGAAGCCCCTGGGCCGCACCGCCGTCGCCGCCGCCAATCTGCTCCGCGGCAAGCATAAGCTGGATTTCACCCCCAACGTGGATTGCGGTGATTTCGTCATCATCATCAACACCGATAAGGCTGTCCTCACCGGCAACAAGGGCGAGCAGAAGCTCTACCGCCGGGTGTCCGGCTGGATCGGCGGCCTGAAGGAGACCAAGGCCCGCATCATGATGGAGAACCGGTCCGACTACGCCATGGAGCACGCCGTGAAGGGCATGCTGCCCAAGAATGCTCTGGGCCGCACCTGCCTGACCCGCCTGCACCTGTACAAGGGCGAGGAGCATCCCCATGCCGCACAGAAGCCCGAAGCCTGGACTCAGGTCTAATTGGAGGTAAGAGACTATGTACGAAAGCAACAGAAAGTATTTCTACGGCACCGGCCGCCGGAAGTCCTCCGTGGCCCGTGTTCGTGTGTATGAGAACGGCACCGGCAGCGTGACTATCAACGGTCGGGACATGGACGAGTACTTTGGCCTGGATACCCTGAAGCTGGTGGTCCGTCAGCCCCTGACCACCACCGACCTGCTGGGCAAGGTGGACGTGGTCGTCACCGTCGCCGGCGGCGGTGTGTCCGGCCAGGCCGGCGCCATCCGTCACGGCATCTCCCGTGCTCTGCTGGAGATGAACCCCGAGTACCGTACTGCTCTGAAGGCCGAGGGCTTCCTGACCCGTGACCCCAGAATGAAGGAACGGAAGAAGTACGGTTTGAAAGCCGCAAGAAGAGCGCCGCAGTTCTCCAAGCGTTGATTTTACCGTCATTTATACCGAAAACAAGAAGAAACCCCGGAGAATCCGCATGGTTCTCTGGGGTTTTGTTTCCTTTTCTCTATCCCATTTTGTCCTAAGCTGTCATCTATTGCCCCTGTAAAACGTATTTTTATGGGGTTAATTTTCAGGTTAAAATGCGTTATTGAAGCGGTTTGAGGTTAATTTTGAGGTTAAAATTGGACGCACAAAAGGCCCCCGCCACCGGTATTTCCGGCAGCGGGGGCTTTCTT
>JALEII010000094.1 GCA_022770345.1 Clostridiales bacterium
GCTGCATGATCTGGCGGTCCTATTGCCTTCAGGAAATGGACGGGGAAATCACATTCCGGGAAGTAACGAACATATTGGAGCCGGGGAAGCAGTATCTGATCTGTCTGGAAGAAAATCCCCTGAACGAAAAGACAAAAACGAAGAATTTCCCGGTCAGCTTCAGTTCGGGCCTGATCCCGGCGGACGGGACAAAGGTCGAGGCGCTGCCCAAGGGAATGCGGACAGCGGAATTCCGGGAATTTGCGGGATACCCCCAATTTGCGGCCACGGAGGAGATCGCTCAGGCGCTGAATGAACAGAATCAGGCGATTTTAGCGGCCTTTGGGCTTGGAAAAGAATAAAAATTTCAGAAAATTTTGGGAAGTTGCATGAAAGCGTGCAACTTCCCGTTTTTTTATGGCTACGGGCGAAAGGGAGGGGGGCTATGAAGGAAACAACCTTAAAGCAGCGCATCCGGGCGGGAAAACTGACCCGGGCGGATGTGGCAAAAAGGCTGGCGGAGTTGGCCTACGGCGAGGCCAACGACTGCACCGTACTGGTGCTGGACCCGGAGGCTGACATCCGGAAGCTGGACCTGAGTCTGCTGAGCGAGGTGAAGCGCAGCGAAAAGGGGGCCGTGGAGGTGAAGCTGCTGGACCGGCTGAAGGCGCTGGAAATGCTCACGGCGCTGACCGAGGAAGACGGCGACGGCATGGCGGAATTCCTGCGGGCGCTGAACCGGGAGGAGGGGTAAATGGGCTTTTCGGAATTTTCTCCTAAGCAAAAGCAGGTGCTGACCTGGTGGGTGCCGGGAAATCCCAATGCCAAGTACGATGCCATTCTTTGCGACGGGGCGGTCCGGTCCGGCAAGACCATGGCCATGGGCGTGAGCTTTTTCCTGTGGGCCATGAGCTGCTTCCGGGAGGAGCGGTTCGGCATCTGCGGAAAGACCATTGCGGCGCTGCGGCGGAACGTGCTGGGGGAGGTGCTGCCGAAATTGGAGGAACTGGGGGCCAGCTGGAAGGAGAAGCGGACAGAAAATCTGTTGACCGTGACCATGCGGGGACGGGAGAACCGGTTCTACATCTTCGGCGGCCGGGACGAAAGTTCCGCCAGCCTCATCCAGGGCATCACCTTTGCGGGGGTGCTGCTGGACGAGGCGGCGCTGATGCCCCGGTCCTTCGTGGAGCAGGCCTGCGCCCGGTGCAGCGTGGCGGGGAGCAGGCTCTGGTTCAACTGCAATCCGGCGGGACCCAATCACTGGCTTTACCGGGAATGGATCCAACAGGCCGGGACGAGGAACTGCCTGCGGCTCCGCTTCACCATGGAGGACAACCCCTCTCTGACCCCGGCCATCCGGGAGCGGTACCGGCGGCTCTACTCCGGGGTGTTTTACAAGCGCTATATCCTGGGTGAATGGGTCCAGGCAGAAGGGCGGGTCTACGACTTCTTCACGGCGGACATGGCGGCGGAGGTCCCCAAGGGCGAAGGGGCGGAATGGTATATTTCCTGCGACTACGGTACGGTGAATCCCACGTCCATGGGGCTGTGGGGACGGTTTGGAGAGACCTGGTACCGGGTGCAGGAGTTCTATTTCAGCTCCCGGCGGGAAAACCGGCAGCTTACCGACGAGGAATACGCCGACGCCCTGGAAAATCTGGCCGGGGGACGGGAGATTCGGGCGGTCATCGTGGACCCCAGCGCCGCCAGCTTTCAGGAGACACTGCGCCGGAGGGGCATCCGGGTCCGCAAGGCGGACAACGATGTGCTTTCCGGCATCCGGCTCACGGCGGACGCCCTGAAAACCGGGAAAATGCGCATTTGCAGTACCTGCGCCGACTGCCTGCGGGAAATGGACGAGTACGTTTGGGATCTGTCCGGCGGCGGGAAGGACCGGGTGAAGAAGGAAAATGACCACGCCATGGACGATATGCGCTACTTTGCGGCCACGGTGCTGGGAAACCGGGAGCGGGGCGGGTTCGCCGCCCATGCGGTGAGCCGAAAACGAATGTAAGGAGGATGAGCAGATGAAATGGAAGAAAAAGGCCGCCCCGGCGGTGGGGGCGGTGGCCTGCCAGCTGCGGCGAAAGGAGCATCCCTTCAGCAATCTGCGGGGATATGTACCCCTGGGCGGCGGGGAGGAACAAATCTATCACGAAATTCGGGAGGCTATCCCGGTGCTGGATGCGGCCATCGGAAAGCTGGTGCGGCTCAGCGGTGGGTTCACCGTCCGATGCCCGGACAAGACGGTCCAGCGGAAATTGGAAGATTTCCTGAAAACCGTGCCCACCGGTCATGCCCAGGTGGGGGTGGACAGCTTCCTGAGCTGCTATGTGGACAGCCTTCTGACCTACGGCCGGGCCGTGGGGGAGCTGGTGGTCCACAATGGGCATCTCCGGGCGGTATGCTGGGGAGACGTGCGGAGCGTGGAAATTCAGGAGGGGGAAACGTCCCTGGACCTGCGGCTGTGTGCGCCGGGAGAGAGCGGCCGGATGGAGCCGCTGCCTTACCAGGAGCTGCTGCTGTTTACGACATGGCAGCCGGAGCCGGAGCATCCCTACGGGGTGAGCCTGTTCAGGGGGATGCCGTTTCTGGCGGATATTCTGATGAAAATTTACACCGCTATGGGCAGCAACTGGGAGCGTGCCGGGAACGTTCGGTACAGCGTGGTGTGTAAAAACGACGACGGCCTGGATGCGGCGGCGGTCCGGCAGCGGGGGGCCGAAATGGCCGAGGAATGGTCCCGGGCCATGGAGGACGGGAAAAACGGCACGGTGCGGGATTTTGTGGCCGTGGGCGACGTGGAGATCAAGGTCATCGGCGGCGAGGCGCCTATTCTGGATTCTCAGGTGCCGGTGCGGCAGATTCTGGAACAGCTGGTGGCGAAAACCGGTCTGCCGCCCTTCCTGCTGGGCCTGAACTGGAGCACCACGGAGCGGATGAGTACCCAGCAGGCGGACATTCTCACCAGCGAGCTGTGGGCATTGCGGCGGTGCGTGGAGCCGACGGTGCGGAAAATTTGCAGGACGTATCTGGCCCTGGAGGGGTTGGATGACCGGGTGGAAATCGAATGGAACGATATTTCCCTGCAGGACATCACCGAGGAATCCAAGGCGGACCTCTACAAGGCCCAGGCGGAAAATTTGCGGAAAGGAAACTGACAATGGACATTACCAAGCAATCTCAGGTAGCGGCCTCCGGGACCCCAACGGTGGCCCAGATGGAGGCCATTCAGGCCCAGGCACGGAAAAAACTGACCCCGGAGGAGGTGTATGTGTTCTCCGTGCGGCTCTGCGACGATCAGGTGGACCGGGATTTTGAAAAATTCGACACGGAGGCGCTTCCGGAACTGGCCCGGCTGTTTGTGGGGAAAACCGGCATCTGCGACCATCAGTGGACCAGCCAGAGCCAAATCTGCCGCATTTTTGAGACTCAGGTGGTGAAGGAGGAACAGGGCAGCTACATCCGGGCCTGGGCCTATATGCGCCGGGGCGGCAGCGCCGACGAAGTCATTGCGGACATCGAGGCGGGTATCAAGAAGGAGGTTAGCGTGGGCTGCGCCATGGGTCGGAAGGTCTGCTCCGTGTGCGGGGAGGAATACGGCGCCTGCGGCCACCGGAAAGGGGAGCGTTACGACGGGACCCTCTGCTGCGCCATTCTGAAGGAGCCCATGGACGCTTACGAATTTTCTTTTGTGGCGGTGCCTGCCCAGCGGGAGGCGGGAGTGCTGAAAACTGCCGGACGGGGCGTTTCCCTGAAGGAACTGGCGGACCGGCACGGGGCCCAGGAGGAATACCGGGTCTTGTGGCAGCTGGCCCAGTTGGGCAAGGCTTACCGGAAGCAGATGGAGGACGAGACGGTACGGCTGTGCCTGAGTCTGCGGCTGGGGCCGGAGGAGCCGGTGCTGCGGAGCCTCCTCTCCAAAGCCTCTGCCGAGGAACTGACGGCCCTGAAAAACGGGCTGGAACAGCGCTTTTCGGAGACCTATCCCGTCAGGACCCAGCTTTCCGGGAACCGGAGCAAAACCGGCGTGGAAAGCGAATATCTCATTTAGGTTTTCCCGGCAACGCCGGAGACCATATTTTTATTTTCAGGAGGAGTAGAAAATGGCAATTTCGTATGAGGAGATCGGCGCAATGTGCGTCACCGCAACGGCGGCATCTACCGCCGCAGCCGGAAAGGTCTGCAAGCTGGACAGCGGCGGCCGGGCGGCAAACTGCACCGCCGGGGACCGCTTCTGCGGTCTGGTGCTGCACGTCCGGGGCGGCAATGCCGCCGTGCAGGTGGGAGGCTTTGCCCAGGTGGGCTACACCGGCAGCGTGCCTGCCATGGGTTACACCAAGCTTTCCGCCGACGGCTCCGGTGGCGTGAAGGGCGACACCGCCGGAACGGAGTATCTGGTGGCCGCTGTGGACACCGTGAAGAAAACCGTCACCATTTTGCTGTAAGGAGGAAATGAACATGGGCTATGACAATCTGAGACTGGAAAAAGGAATGTACCGCCAGGAGGGCAAGTCCTTCACCCAGGTGCTGGAATCTCTGGACCCCAGCGAAAACTATCGGGGCACGGCCCTGGAGGGCACCGACGCCTTCCAGCGGCAGCTGAAACGCTTCGGCATCAAGGCCAAGGGGGCCGGTTCTTCTCCCGTGGAGAAGTTCTTCCGGACCATGGATTCTGCTGTGCTGTTCCCGGAGTATATCTCCCGGACCGTCCGGCAGGGCATGGAGGAGCAGGACATCCTGCCTGCCATTACGGCCACGACCACCGTCATCGATTCCATGGATTACCGCTCTATTTACTCCGAGGCGGAGGACGCCGACAAGGCTCTGTGCAATGTGGCGGAGGGAGCGGCCATTCCGGCGACCCAGATCCGGACGAAGGACCATCTGGTGAGCCTGAACAAGCGGGGCCGGATGCTGGTGGCCAGCTACGAGGCCATCCGGTTCCAGAAGCTGGACCTTTTTTCCGTGATGCTCCGGCAGATCGGCAGCTACATTCAGAAAATGCAGCTGGCGGATGCGGTGGACGTGCTGACCAAGGGCGACGGCAACGGCAATGCCGCCACGGTGTACTATGTGGGAACGGACCCCATTTCCGGGGAGTCCGGCACCATCGGCTACAATCAGCTGGTGGAGTTCTGGGGGCAGTTTGACCCCTACACCATGAACACCATCCTCTGCAATACCGCCACTATGACGGACCTGATGAAGATCAAGGAATTGCAGAACCCCCTGTCCGGCCTGAATTTTGCCGGCAGCGGTAAGCCCGGTACACCCCTGGGGGCCAGCCTTCTGCGGACCAACGCCGTGAAGGCCGGGACCATCATCGGTCTGGACAACCGGTATGCTCTGGAGCAGGTCCGGGTGGGCGACGTGCTGGTGGAATATGACAAGCTCATCGACCGGCAGCTGGAACGGGCGGCCATTACGGCGATCTCCGGCTTCGGGAAAATCTGCACCGGGGCCTCTGCGGTGCTGAAAGTATGATCACGGCCGAACAGGTGATGGAGCAGGCCATTTTGCTGGGCAGCGGCGTGGAGGAGGGGCAGAAGCCCCTTCTCCTGGCCTTTTGTCAGTGCGCCATGGCAGACCTGACGGCCCGGCTGAAACCGGGACTGGACCCGGAGGAATGTGAGGGTTTTTCCACGGCCTGCAGCATGATGGCGCTGGCGGCGCTGGGCGAAACGGAGAATGTGCCGGAGAGCTTCACGGTGGGGGAGATCAGCCTCCATCCGGGCAAGCGGAATGCGGCCAGTGAATGTCTGCGGAATCAGGCGGAGATGATGATGGCCCCCTGGACGGCGGGGCGGTTTTTGTTTCAGGGGGTGTGACCGTGAAAAAGGCCATAGAAGCGCTGCTGGAAACCTATGGCAGCGCCATGCAGCGGCAGCGTGGAGCGGAAAGCGTCAATTTTTGGGGCTTTTTGCAGCCGGTGCGTGTCACGGGCCTCTCCGAGGTCCGGCGGCAGGCGGGCATTCTGGGGGAGGAAGCCGTGGAGCGGTTCCGGTTCGTGTCGCCTCCGGAGCCGGAGGTCCGGGAGGGAGATTTCCTCCTGCTTCAGGGGCGAAAATTCCGGGTCTGCCGCTGCCAGGGGTATTTTGAAAAGGACACCATGGTGTGCCGCCAGGGCGTGTGCATGGAGGTGGGGGCATGAGCGCCGGGGAACAGGTCATTGCGGCATTGCATACGGCGGGCATTCCGGCGGAGGCCGCCTATCCGGGAAGCAAGATGCCCGATCTGACTGCTGCGGCGGCACGGGTCACGGAGGAATCCGAGACGGATGGGGCCGTCGCGGTGGCGGTGACGCTGCTGTGTCCCTTCACCATGGGCAGCACGGCCCTGCAATCGGTGGTGGAAAATGCGGCCAGTGCCCTGAAGGCCCTGGGGACGGTCCGGTTGGAGGCCATGGGCTTCGAGGCCAAGTGGGACTGCTATTACCGGGTGCTGCGGCTTCTGATTCCGGCGGCACCGGCCTTTCAGATCAAGCAGGGCACGGCGGTGATTCAGAATGCCCTGCGCTTTACGGCGGTGCAGCAGGTGGATGAAAAGAATCCTGTAGCGCTGGCGGATGCGCCCTGGGTCATTACGCTGGAGGAGGAATTTTCCCCGGAGGGCAAGGAGACGGTGCTGCCGGGAGACAGCTTCAATCTCACCGTGACCCGGAAAACCGGGGTGGATATTTTCCAGACCTGCGCCTGGACGTCCGTCCGGCGGGTCTACGGCCGGGACAAAATGACCCAGGTCCGCACGGGGACCGCCAAAAAGCGGATCTTCTCGGCGGTGGTCGGGTGAAAATCGAATTCGGGCGGGAGCGTACAAATGCGCTCCCGCCCTTTTCCATATCCGCAAAATAGAAACGTGCCGGTAAGTTTTGCGGTTTCAAACCGCAAGATCTTCTAAGACGGGAGGCCGGGAAATTCTTTTCACGGCACGGCTTTCGTGGAGTTTCCCGATGGGAAAGGACTAGAATAACAGTAAGTCTTACGAAGGGGGAACGGCCCATGCAGTGCCAGAAGTTACGTACCTATATGGAAACCGGCCGGGTGGTATTCCTGCCCGCCAAAGCCATCCGTCCCAATCCCGCCCAGCCCAGGGAGCTGTTCCGGCAGGAGGAGCTTTCCGACCTGGCGGAATCCATTCGCCAGCACGGTGTTTTGCAGCCATTGTCCGTGCGGCGGGTGGGGGTGCAGTATGAACTCATCGCCGGGGAGCGGCGGCTCCGGGCTGCCCAACAGGCTGGGCTGACGGAGATCCCCTGCATCATTATGAATATGGACGAGCGGGAATCCACCCTGGCGGCGCTGGTGGAAAATATCCAGCGGCAGGACCTGGATTATATCGAGGAGGCCCGGGCCATTTCCCGGCTGCTGAGCCAATGGGGCATGAGTCAGGAGCAGGCCGCCAAGTGTATCGGCAAAAGCCAGAGCGCTGTGGCCAACAAACTGCGGCTGCTGCGCCACAGTCAGCCGGTACTGAACGCCCTCCGGGCCGGGAATCTCACGGAGCGCCATGCCAGAGCGCTTTTGAAGCTTCCCGATGAGGGGACCAAGCTGTCGGCCATTGCCGAGATCGTCCGGCAGAACATGAGCGTGGCCCGGGCGGAAAAGTATGTTGAAAGCCTCTGCGCCCAGTCTCCCCAGACCAAGCCGATGGTGAATCTGGCGGCGTTTCTCAACGGCCTGAGCCAGTCCCTGGCCCGTATCCAGAGCTGCGGTATCGGGGCCGTGTCCGAGCGGCGGGAGACGGAGGATAAAATCGTGCTGACCATTACCATCCCCAAAACAAACCGCTCTTTACAATCGGCCGAGAATCCGTTAAAATAAGAAAAAAACAAGGAGGTGGCCCCATGGCACGGGATACACAGGAAGAATTGGAGCGGCTCTCCCAGGAACTGCTCTCCGAAAACGACGAAATTCCCCCGGAGGCTTTGCAGGAGCCGGAAAACTGGGAGGATTGGCTGGATTTTGATGATGCGTCTCAGGAAGAAGAACCGGAGGACCCGGATGCAACGAAAATTTACCGGAATTTCTCCAACGGCTACGGTGCTTACAACACCGACGACACCGACCCGGTAGACTATGCCGACGACACCCTGTACGAGGAGCCTCAGGACCTGAAGGGAACGGATTGGGGCAACGTGGTACTGGCGCTGGTGGTCATGGGCATCCTCGGCGTAGGGCTGGTAGTGGCCGGAGGGTTGCTGCTGTGAGCGAGCCGGTGCTGGGGCGGTTCGCCCCCACACCGTCGGGACGGATGCACCTGGGCAATGTGTTTGCCTGCCTGCTGGCCTGGCTGTCCGCCAGGAGCGTGGGCGGGGGCTTCCTGCTGCGGATGGAGGACCTGGACACCCAGCGGACCAGCGCCGAATTGGGGGACATTATCCGGGAAGATTTGACCTGGCTGGGCCTGACCTGGGATTTGGAGACCCCCGCCCAAAGCACCCGGACGGCGGTCTACGACGCATATTTTGAAAAATTGGAGGCCCTGGGCCTGCTTTATCCCTGCTACTGCACCCGGAGCCTGCTCCATAGCCCCAACGCCCCCCATTTGTCCGACGGGACCTACGTCTATCCGGGGACCTGCCGGGACTTGACGGAATCGGAGCGGGCAGCCTTTCGCCGCGCCCCCGCCTGGCGGGTCCGGGTGCCGGACCGGGTCTGGTCCTTTACGGACCGGCTCCAGGGGCCTTATGCCCAGAATTTGGCCACAGACTGCGGCGATTTCGTGGTCCGGCGGGCCGACGGGGTGTATGTGTATCAGCTGGCGGTGACGGTGGATGACGGCCTGGCCGGGGTCACGGAGGTGGTCCGGGGGTCGGACCTGCTGTCCTCGGCCCCCCGGCAAATGTATTTACAAAGCTTGTTTGGCTTTTCTGCGCCCGCTTATGCCCATGTGCCGATGCTGCTGGCCCCTGATGGCCGCCGCCTCAGCAAGCGGGATGGAGATCTGGATATGAGTGCTCTGCGCCGTCGGATGAAACCGGAGGTTTTGCTGGGGGCTTTGGGTTATACGGCGGGTCTGATGGAAAAGCCGGAGGCCGTCAGCGCCATGGAATTGGCCCGGGATTTTTCCTGGGACCGGGTCCGGAAGGACGATATTTCCATGGACAGCGCCGTATTTACCCCTCTGTGCGGCGGGTAGGTATTGCAATTTGTAAAAGAATCGGTTATAATGGACCAAATGGAGGCAACTTCTGGCCTCCGCACACAAAAAGGAGGGTCCCCATTATGAAAAAGCCGATCCTGGTGGTGATGGCCGCCGGTATGGGCAGCCGCTACGGCGGACTGAAGCAGATCGATCCTGTGGGCGCCCACGGGGAAGCCATTCTGGACTATTCCCTGTATGATGCCCATGAGGCCGGGTTTGAAACGGCCGTTATTATCATTAAAGAAGCCATTCGGGAGGATTTCATGGAGACGGTGGGCCGCCGCCTGGAAAAATGTCCCATGGAGATTCGCTATGCCTATCAGGAGATGGACAAGATGCTCCCCCAAGGCTATCCCATCCCGTCGGAGCGGAAGAAGCCCTGGGGCACCAGCCACTGTGTGCTGTGCGCCAGAGAGAAAATCGGCGATGCGCCCTTTGCGGTCATCAATTCCGACGATTATTACGGAAAAGACGCTTTCCGGGTGATCTATGACTTCCTTTCCAAGGCTCAGGACGGGGAGAAATATCATTATGCCATGGTGGGCTACCAGTTGGGCAAGACCGTTACCGACCACGGCAGTGTGGCCCGGGGACAGTGCGAGGTAGATGGAAACGGTCTGCTGACGGGCATCCACGAGCGCACCCGCATTGAAAAGTACCCCGGCGGCATCCACTATACCGAGGACGGCGGGGAAAGCTGGGTGGACGTGCCGGAGGACACCACTGTGTCCATGAATTTCTGGGGCTTCACCGGCAGCTTTATCCCGGAAATCGCCGCCCGGTTTCCGAATTTCCTGAAAAACGTGGTTCCGGGGAATCCGGTGAAGGCAGAGTATTACCTGCCCGTCACCGTGGAGGAGCTGCTCTCCGAGGGCAAGGCCCAGGTGGAGGTGCTCCACTCCGCCGACCATTGGTTCGGCGTGACCTATGCGGCGGATAAACCCGCCGTGGTGGCGGCCCTGGCCGAAAAGACCGCCCGGGGAGAATATCCCAGAAACGGATTGTGGGAGAAATAAGTACATAAACTTAAAAATGATATGTACCCCCAATACCGGGTGTCCGGTATTGGGGGTATTGCTATACAGTTATGAGTTCAAGCGGATGTGGACCTTCTGCTCCTACGGCAGAGGCCGACGGACAACGGCTGCATCATCTGAACAAAAGAGCAGGACCCCGGGACGAAAAACGTGCCGCGGGCCTTTGCCGTTTCCTGGACGGCGGGGGAGAACTGGAGTATCATCAGAAAGGTATCAAATCGGGACGCCAAAGGCGGCACCGGACAACGGTGCCGCCTTTGGGTATCGATCTGGGCCGAGGAGGAAACCACGTCCTTGCCGTAAGGATAGCATAGGCGGGGACAAAAGGGAAATGCAAATGCGGGTGCGGCCATGTGAAAAACTGCATATCCCGACAGGACGGCAAATTGGACAGAAGGGCCTGTGCAATTCCCGTCTGCATTTGCAGGGAGACCTGTGTGTAGCCTCTGCTTTTTCGCAACTCTCGCAATCTGGTTTGCATACCATCCCCCAATGACATGATGTCATATGATAGATTTGATATTTTGGAATGGTTCCCGATGGTAAATGCGCCGGAAGGGATCTTTCCAAAAAGAAAAGCATCCATTTTCCGGGACGATCATCTCAGCGCTACCCTTTCGGCAGGCCGGAAGGTCAAGGGG
>JALEII010000099.1 GCA_022770345.1 Clostridiales bacterium
CCACTGGGGCGGCCGTCCAGCAGCATCTGGGAGGGATTCGGCACTTCGATAAGGCCATGGTCCCCCATTTCAAACACGCCGATTTCATTGGTGGAGCCAAAGCGGTTCTTGGCGGCCCGCAGGAGCCGATAGGAGCTGTTGGGATCCCCTTCAAAATACAGCACACAGTCCACCATGTGTTCCAGGACCTTAGGGCCGGCAATGTTGCCGTCCTTGTTGATATGGCCCACCACGAATACCGTGATGCCCTGGGCCTTGGCCAGGTTCATCAGGATCATGGTGCATTCCTTTACCTGGGAAATACTGCCGGGGAGAGAGTCGTTGGTGTCGGTGTAGAGGGTCTGGATGGAGTCGGCGATTAGTACGTCCGGCTGCAATTCGTTGACTGCTTCCAGAATGTCCGTCATCTGCGTCTCCGAGAGAATGTACAGCCCCTCCGGCTCCACCCCCAGCCGCTGGGCCCGGAGCTTCAGCTGCCGCTCGCTTTCCTCACCGGACACATACAGAACCTTCCGGCCCTGGCACAGGCAGGAGCAGATTTGCAGCAGCAGCGTGGATTTGCCGATGCCGGGCGCACCGCCCACCAGTACCAGACTGCCGCCTACCGCACCGCCGCCCAGGACCCGGTCCAGTTCTCCCATGCCTGTGGAGAATCGAATCTCCCCTTCCGTGTCCACCTGAGAGAGCTTCTGGGGCCGCCGGCTGCCGCCTACCGGGGCAGACTTGGCCCGTCCGGGGGCGGCGGGTTTTTCCGTATGTTCCTCCAAGGTGTTCCAGGCGCCGCAGGCCGGGCAGCGCCCCTGCCACTTGGGCGTCTCGTTTCCACATTCCGTGCAGTAAAATACCGTTTTTGTTTTGGCCATATCCGTTTTCCTTCCCGGCTTTTTTCTACATTATATCAGTGCTTTCCCTCCTGGTCAAGAACTCCGTGACCGTGGCAGCGATGCAGCAGCAGAGCTTTTTCTGGTAATCGGGGCTGCGCAGCTTCGCCTCCTCGGCTTCATTGGATAGAAAGCCACACTCTACCAGCACGGCGGGACAGTTTGCTTTCTCCAAAAGATAGATACCCTTGCCGGACTTCACGCTCCGGTGACTATTGGGGGCCAGTGTCCCAATCAGGGTATTCTGCAAAGCCCCGGCCAGTTCCTTCCCGGCGGCGTTGCAGAATACCTGGGCCCCGGAGTATTGGTTTTGGGGGAAATAATTTTGATGGATGCTCAGAAGCAGCCCGTTTTCCGTAGTGTTGACCAGCCGGACCCGCTCCTTCAAGTCCGAGACCTTCTTCTCCGAAAGCGTTTTTCCGGTGGTGTAAATGGACACGTCCTCCTGCCGCAGCAGCGTGGGGTCGTAGCCCAACAGCCGGAATAAATCCCTCAGCCGCAGGCTGATTTCCAGATTGATTCTGCTTTCCGGTACGCCTGTGCAGGAGACGGCTCCCCCGTCCTCCCCGCCGTGGCCGGGGTCAATGACCAGCTGCACCCGCTCCACAGAGCCGGCGGTGGGAAGGACCCGGCTTCCCCAAAGAATGAGTGCCAGCAGCACTCCGGCGCAGCAGGCGAAAATGCGGAGATATCCGGCCAACGTTCGTTTCATGCCATCACCTCGGTATTTCTTTATGCGCTGAAATGGGAAAAATGCACCCCCGGGCGGCAATCGGCATAGTATGACCCGGAACGACGGTTCCGCCGATTTTCCGAACAGGAGGAATGAATCTTGAACAAGTCAAAACGGCCCTGTGGCACCGGCATTCTGCCGGAAAATGCCCCGCTGGCCAATCCTTATGTGCCTTTTCAGATAGATGACCCGCCTCAGTACCCGGCCAACAAGGCCATCATCCGGGGGACCCTGTTTCCCGGCCTGGAATTGCCTTTCCATGGGCTGGTGAACCAGCAGGAGCTGCCCGTCAATGGCTCCACAGAATTGCAGAACCTGGCATTTGCCCTGCAGGAATTGTCCCTGTACCTGGACACCCACCGGGAGGATGCGGAGGCTCTGGAGCGTTACCGCAGCTTCCAGCGGCTCTACCACGACGCCCTGATGCGCTACAACGCCGATCGTCGGCCTCTGACCCACATATTGCCTGCGGAAGGTTCTTACCGCTGGCTGGACGATCCATGGCCCTGGGAATATTGCGCCAACGTGCGGGAGGTGAAATAAATGTTTATTTATGAGAAGCAGCTGCAATATCCGGTCCGTATCCAGAACCCCAACCCCCGGCTGGCAGCGGTGATTATCTCCCAGTACGGTGGCCCGGACGGTGAACTGGGTGCCTCCCTGCGGTACCTGTCCCAGCGCTATACCATGCCCTTCGATGAACTCCGGGGCTTGCTGACGGATATTGGTACGGAAGAACTCGGTCACCTGGAGATGGTTGGGGCCATCGTTCATCAGCTGACCCGGAATCTGAAAACCGCCCAGATCGAGAACTCCCCCTTTGCGGCCTACTTCGTGGACCACACCACCGGGGTCTACCCCACGGCGGCCTCCGGCTTTCCTTTTTCGGCAGCCTCCATGGCGGTGAAGGGCGACCCCATGTGCGACCTGGTTGAGGACCTTGCAGCGGATGCTACCGAAAATATGCAACTGGGATTTTTGAAAAAAAGTAGTTGAAATTCGGGAAATCCTCTGGTATAATAAAATTGAATAAGAGGGTCTGGCGGAAAACATTGCTTCCCGACCGGACCCACGGAGGGAATCCTATGGATTATGATGTGTTGATTATTGGCGCCGGTCCCGGCGGCATTTTTTCCGCTTACGAACTGGTGCAGCGGAAGCCGGAATTGAAGGTGGCGGTCTTTGAGGCCGGGCATCCCCTGAACAAACGCCACTGCCCCATTGACGGCGAGAAGATCAAGACCTGTATCGGCTGCAAGACCTGCTCCATTATGAGTGGCTTCGGCGGCGCAGGCGCTTTTTCCGATGGCAAGTATAATATTACCAACGACTTTGGCGGTACGCTCTATGAGTACATCGGCAAGAAGCAGGCCTTGGACCTGATGCACTATGTGGACGAGATCAATATGCGCTTCGGCGGCGAGGGCACCAAGTTGTACTCCACCTCCGGCACGTCCTTCAAGAAGCTGTGCATCCAGAACGACCTGCACCTGCTGGATGCCGCCGTCCGCCACCTGGGCACGGACATCAACTATGTGGTGTTGGAAAATCTCTATAATTACTTGAAGAACAGGGTGGACTTCTTCTTTGACACCCCTGTGAAGATGATCTCCAAGGTTGACGGCGGCTACGAAGTCCACTGCGCCGAGAAGGCATACACCTGCACCAACTGCGTCATTTCCGTCGGCCGCAGCGGCAGCAAGTGGATGGAGACCGTGTGCCACGAAATGGACATCCCTACCAAGTCCAACCGGGTGGACATTGGTGTGCGTGTGGAGCTGCCCTATGAGGTGTTCTCCCACATCACCGACGAGCTCTACGAGGGCAAGATCGTCTACCGAACCAAGAAGTACGGCGACCTGGTGCGGACCTTCTGCATGAATCCCAAGGGCGCCGTGGTCAACGAGAATACCAACGGCATCATTACCGTCAACGGCCACAGCTACGAGGATCCGGCTCTCCAGACCGGTAATACCAACTTCGCCCTGCTGGTAGCCAAGCATTTCTCCGAGCCCTTCAAGGATTCCAACGGCTACGGCGAGTCCATTGCCCGGCTTTCCAATATGCTGGGCGGCGGCGTGATCGTCCAACGGTTCGGTGATTTGATCCTGGGCCGCCGGTCCACCCCGGACCGGATGATGGGCTCCTTCATGACGCCCACCCTGAACGCTACTCCCGGCGATCTGAGCCTGGTGTTGCCCAAGCGCATTCTGGATGGCATTATCGAGATGATCTATGCGCTGGATAAGGTAGCCCCTGGCACCGCCAACGACGATACCCTGCTCTATGGCGTGGAAGTGAAGTTCTACAACATGGAAGTAGCCGTGAACAGCGAACTGGAATCCAAGTATCAGGGCCTGTTCATCATCGGTGACGGCAGCGGCATTACCCATTCCCTGTCCCATGCCTCCGCCAGCGGCGTCCATGTGGCCAGAACCATCGCCAGTCGGTAATTATGCTTCTTCAGGCCCCATGGAGCGTTTCCATGGGGCCTATTCATATTTGCATGACGGAAAACATACATCTTTCCCGGAGGTGTTGTCATGCCGAAAGTTGCCATTTACTGTCGGCTGTCCGAGGAGGACCGGGGAAAAGCGAATCCAACGGCGGATTCTGAGAGCATCTGCAATCAGAAGGCCCTTCTGTGTCAGTATGCCCAGGAACGGGGTTGGGAAATTTATCAGATATACTCCGATGATGACTACGCCGGTGCGGACCGCCGCCGTCCAGCGTTCAATCAAATGCTCCGGGATGCGGAGGCCGGGACTTTTCAGATCATCCTCTGCAAGACCCAATCCCGGTTCACACGGGAGGTGGAGCTGGTGGAAAAGTATCTCCACGGGCTGTTTCCCATTTGGGGCATCCGGTTCATCAGCGTGGTGGACAATGCGGACACCCAGGTCCGGAGCAACAAAAAATCCCGGCAGATCAACGCCCTGGTAAACGAATGGTACCTGGAGGACCTGTCCGACAACATCCGTTCGGTCCTCACCGCCAAGCGGAAGCAGGGACTGCATATCGGGGCCTCTGCCCTATACGGCTACCGGAAGGACCCGGACCGGAAGGGCGGTCTGCTCCCCGACCCGGAGGCGGCGGACATCGTCCGGGAGATTTTCCGGCGCTATGCGGACGGCTGGGGCAAGACGGTCATCGTCCGGGACCTGAACCGCCGGGGCGTCCCCTGCCCTTCCGCCTATAAACGGCTCCACGGCTTGCCCTGCGGCGGAAAAACCGGCGAAATTTGGCGGGAAGCCACGGTTTCCGGGATATTACGCAACGAAATGTACCGGGGAATCATGGTCCAGGGACGATATGAAAGCGTGTCCTACAAGACAAAGGCCCTGCGGGCCGTGGCGGAGGAGGGCTGGATACGGGTCCCGGGGACCCATGAACCGCTCATTGAAGAAGCCCTCTGGCAGCAGGTGGCCAGGCGGCTGACGGCTCATCCCAGAGCCGATTCCGGCGGAAAAGCAGGGCCGCTGGCGGGAAAGGTCCGCTGTGGGACCTGCGGCTGCGTCATGCGGAGCCTCCGGGTCCGGGGGCGGCGGTATTACCAGTGCGCCACCCACTATGCGGCACCGGAGCGATGCCCGGGGGCCTTTGCGCCCCAGAGCAGACTGGCATCGGCGCTGGCGCTGGCCCGGCCGGAACAGAACTTTGAGGAAGCGGCCCGGGCTCTCCGGACCATCACCGTCACAGGAAAAACCGTGACCGGTTGCATGTTTGACTTGTAGCAGAGCAGAAAGCACGGGTAACCTATGACAACATCCTGCGGCTGTCTGACGACCCGGACGTGAACAACGTGATCAAGTTCCTGCGGGAACGGGAGATCGTCCACTTCCAGCGCTTCGGAGAAGCGGCCCAGCTGCTCCGGGAAAAGCTGGATCAGCGCAATATCTACGCCACCAACCCGGCCTTTGATATGTAACGAGAAAAGCACCCGCCTAAAAAGACGGGTGCTTTTTTGAATGGAGGTAAAGGGGGAGCCAATGCTTCCATTGCATCCGGCCGCGGCCGGAACGGAAAAGAAAACGGGTGTTCCAGGTCCGTTTCTTTTCACGGTTGGACGGCGGATGGGAGAAAGAAATGCTCCAAATACGCCCGCCTCTCCTAAGCCCGGGAGAGGATAGGGAAAAGCGTTTAAGCAGGTCTCCTGACTTGCGTTTCGTTGGCAGGGATCAGCCTTCTCAGTTTCCCAATGGCGGGCTTTCGCCGTTGATCCAAGCCTCCACGCACACAGTGGCGGTACCGTTCCGGATTTGAACCGGATTTCCTATTCTCCGCCTGCACCCAAGCACGGCGCAGCGGCACTTAAACCCTATTTCAATTTTCCAACACATCATAGTATAGCCTCCGGGGGCAGTTTTGTCAAATCTTTTTTCAAAAACCGGTCAGCGGAGGAAATCTGTCCATACTCATAGGGTAAAAGCTGTCGTATAATAGGATCATAAAGAAAAATAAACGAAAGGAGTCCCCTATGAAAGAAGTAAAATCCCCCAAGAAGCCGCTTATCTACTACTATGGCATTGCTCTGCTGGTGATTCTGGTATTCAACATGGTCATTACCCCCATGCTGACCAAGTCCCAGATCAACGAGGTAGATTACGGCACCTTTATGAAAATGATCGAAGACAAGCAGATTGGCCGGGTGGAGGTGTCCAGCAACGAAATCGTGTTCACCGATAAGGACAACACAAAAATCTACGCTACCGGCGCTATGAACGATCCTACCCTGACCCAGCGGCTCTATGAAGCCGGTGCGGTCTTTGATCGGAATGTAGACAGCGGCAACGGCCTCTCACCCATCGTCAGTGTGCTGCTGACCTCTCTGGTGCCCATGCTCATCTTCATCCTGCTGGGCCAGTATCTGAGCCGGAAGCTCATGGAGCAGGCCGGCGGCAAGAATTCCATGGCCTTCGGCATGGGCAAGAGCAACGCCAAGGTCTATGTTCAGTCCACCCAGGGCATCCATTTTAGTGATGTGGCCGGTGAGGACGAGGCTAAGGAAAATCTGGCGGAAATTGTCGATTACCTCCACAATCCCGAAAAGTACACCTCCGTGGGTGCATCCATGCCCAAGGGACTGCTGCTGGTAGGCCCTCCGGGCACCGGTAAGACCATGCTGGCCAAGGCCGTGGCCGGTGAGGCCGGGGTCCCCTTCTTCTCCATCTCCGGCTCTGAGTTTGTAGAGATGTTCGTGGGCATGGGTGCCAGCAAGGTCCGAGACCTGTTCCAGCAGGCTAAGGAAAAGGCCCCCTGTATCGTGTTCATCGATGAGATTGACGCCATCGGCAAGAAGCGGGACGGCCAGTTCGGCGGAAACGACGAGCGGGAACAGACCCTGAACCAGCTTCTTACCGAAATGGACGGCTTCGAGGGCAACAACGGCGTCATCATTCTGGCTGCTACCAACCGGCCCGAATCTTTGGACCCAGCGCTGACCCGTCCCGGCCGGTTCGACCGCCGTGTACCGGTAGAATTGCCGGACCTGGCAGGCCGGGAGGCCATTCTGAAGGTCCATGCGAGAAAAATCAAGCTGGCGGAAAATGTGGACTTCCACACGGTGGCCCGGATGGCCTCCGGCGCTTCCGGCGCAGAACTGGCCAATATTATCAACGAAGCTGCCCTGAGGGCCGTCCGTTCCGGTCGGACCGTGGTGGAGCAGGCGGACCTGGAAGAGAGCATTGAAGTGGTCATTGCCGGCTACCAGAAGAAAAATGCCGTACTTTCCGATAAAGAACGCCAGATGGTGGCCTGTCACGAAATTGGTCACGCCCTGGTTGCTGCTTTGCAGAGCCATTCCGCTCCGGTACAGAAGATTACCATCATTCCCCGGACCTCCGGGGCACTTGGCTACACCATGCAGGTGGATACCGGGGACAAGTACCTGCTGACCAAGGAAGAACTGGAAAACAAGATTGCCACCCTGACCGGCGGCCGGGCGGCTGAGGAGGTCGTTTTTGGCGAGATCACCACCGGCGCATCCAACGATATTGAGCAGGCCACCAAACTGGCCCGGGGCATGATCACCCGCTACGGCATGAGCAAGGATTTTGACATGGTGGCTCTGGAGACCGTGACAAACCAGTATCTGGGCGGGGACGCTTCCCTGGCTTGCTCCGCCGACACCCAGCGGAAGATCGACGAAAAGGTCGTGGAGATCATCCGCACTCAGCACGCCAAAGCCATTGACCTGCTGGAAAAGAACCGGGACAAGCTGGACGAACTGGCCAAATACCTGTGCGAGAAGGAGACCATCACCGGTGAGGAGTTTATGGCGATTCTGGAAGGAAAGGAAAAACTGCAATGAATAGAAGATTTGGCTGGACCGAACTGATCCTTGGAATTTTGCTGACGGGCATGGGTATCTACTCTATCGCCATGCCCGGAACGGCCCTGGTGGGCGTGGTTGTTGTCTACGGTCTGATGGCCCTGGCCACGGGCATTGCGGACGTGGTGTTTTTTGCTCGTATCGAGCGGCATATGGGCTTCGGACCTACCCTTTCCCTGGTGTCCGGCGTACTCAGTGTGCTGGTGGGCGTGATGCTGCTTGTCCATCCGGAGGCGGGAGCCTTCGTGGTGAGTGTGCTGTTTCCTATCTGGTTCATTGCCCACTGCGTTTCCCGGCTGACCCACCTGAATATCATCCGCTTCACCTGCGGGAATTTCTATTATTGGTTTACCCTCATCGTGAACATGATCGGCATCATCCTGGGAGCCATGATGATGTTCCGGCCTGCCCTGGCGGCTTACTCCGCCGATTATCTCATCAGCATCTATCTGCTGCTGATGGGTGTGGACAGTCTGGTCATGGCGTTCAGCCATCGTTGGTAAAAAATACACGGGTCTGCCTGAAAAAGCAGACCCGTGTATTTTTTACAGGCAGTAGAAGAAAATGGCGAAGAATTGCAGCAGGCTTCCGAGAATGACGAACACATGGAATACGGAGTGCATCCAGGGCTTTTTGGATCCGATGCCGTAAAGCACGGCACCGATGGTGTAGGCAATGCCGCCAGACAGCAGGAACCAGAATCCTGGAAGAGTCAGTACCTCAATGACCTTCGGGATGAAGGCGATGATCCCCCAGCCCATGCCGATGTAGCAGATCATGGAAAACACGTTGTACTTCTTCAAATCGATGGCGGTCAGGGTAATGGCCAGAGCGGCAAGACCCCATTCTACCCCGAATAACGTCCAGCCCAGAGCCGGATACTTGGGGGCAATGCTCGCCAGCACGATTGGAGTGTAGGTCCCGGCGATGAGCACGTAAATGGTGCAGTGGTCGATGACCTGCATGACTTTTTTACCCGTGGAGGGTAGCAGACCGTGATACACGCTGGACATGGTGTAGAGCAAAATCATGGTGGCACCGTAAATGGCGGAGGTGACAACACCCATGGGGTTATGGTGGATGGCCGCCCGGATAACGCACAGGGTCAGCACGGCGATGCCCATGGCTCCGCCGACAATGTGGGTGACCATGTTGGCGATTTCTTCGCCGCGGGTATAGCGGGGCAACTTCCGTTCCGCCAGCTTCGTTCGTTTCATAGGGATTCCTCCTGTGGGGTAGTTATCCCTATTTTATCATATTTTTTAAAAAAAGAAACCCTTATTTTTCTGAAAAACGCCTTGACAAAGGGCCTTCTTTGCGGTACCATATAAGCCAATGACCATGGCTGAGGTTGCGGAAGTCATCAGTATCCCTCCGGAACGAGGCAAATTGCCGGAGGAGGAAAGGGACTTTCGCCGAAGACTGCTGTTTTCTTGCCGGGAAAGGCAGTCTGGGTCCGCACAGAAGATGTGCGGAACTGTCATTCGCAATGCGAATGGAGTGCAGACCGTGGGGTCGGAACGTGTTTTCTGCCCTGCGCTGCGGCGCAGGGCTTTTTTGTCGGAATTTTTATAGAAAGAGGAATGTACATCTATGAAGAAAACCCCCTTTGTGACCCTGGAGCAGGCGCAGACCATTGCCGCCCAGATCCCTACCCCCTTCCACCTGTATGACGAGGCAGGCATTCGGAAAAATGCCCGGGAAGTGAAGGAAGCCTTCGCCTGGAACCCCGGATTCAAGGAGTATTTTGCCGTGAAGGCCACCCCAAACCCCTACATTCTGCAAATTCTCCATGAGGAAGGCTGCGGCTGCGACTGCGCCACCTATACAGAGCTGCTGTTGGCCGAGGCCGTGGGCATTACCGGTCACGAGATCATGTTCTCCTCCAACGTGACCCCGGAGCAGGATATGCGCAGGGCTGTGGAACTGGGGGCCTATATCAATCTGGACGATGCTACCCATGTAGACCTGCTGGCCCGCACGGCGGAGAAAATGCCGGAGACCGTGTGCCTGCGCTACAATCCCGGCGGCTCCTTCAGTCTGGGCAATACCATCATGGATATGCCACGGGATGCCAAGTACGGCATGACCGAGGACCAGATGGCCGGGGCCATCCTGCGGCTTGCCAAAATGGGCGTGCAGCACTTCGGCATTCATGCCCTGCTGGCCTCCAACGCCGTCAGCAATGAGTATTACCCGGAACTGGCCAGCAATCTGTTCCGTCTGGCTGTTCGGCTCCGCAACGCCACCGGCTGCCACATCGCCTTTGTGAACCTGTCCGGCGGTGTGGGCGTGGACTATCGGCCCGAGCAGCCCAAGTGTGACATCTACACCATCGGCCAGGGGGTCCACAATAAATATCAGGAAATTCTTGTACCCCAGGGCATGGGTGACATTGCCATTTTCACGGAATTGGGCCGGTTCATGCTGGCGCCCTACGGCCACCTTATTTCCACGGTGCTGCACCAGAAGCACATTTACCGGGAGTACATCGGTCTGGATGCCTGCGCCGCCAACCTGATGCGCCCGGCCATGTACGGCGCTTACCATCACATCACGGTCCTGGGCAAGGAAGATGCGCCGCTGGACCATGTGTATGATGTGGTTGGCGGCCTTTGTGAAAACAACGATAAATTTGCCATCGAGCGGAGCCTGCCGCAGATCGATGTGGGCGACATTGTGGCCATTCACGACACCGGCGCCCACGGATTTTCCATGGGATACAACTATAACGGCAAATTGCGCTCGGCGGAAGTGCTTTTGCACCCGGATGGGACCTTCCAGATGATCCGCCGGGCGGAAACTCCGGCCGATTACTTCGCGACCTTCGATTTTTCACCTTTCCATTTCGCTGAATAATTTGGTAATCCTGCACAAAGATGAGCAGACCTCCTGGAAGGGCCCGCCGTCCGTTCACAATTTATTTTCATGCTTTTCTTAAGAAAATATGCTATACTGTTAGTGTCCAATGGTGCGCTGTAACAACAGTTCAAAAAGGAGCTTCTATGAATAACATATTATTCTTTCTTACCCCCAAGGCTATGTGTGCCTATTTGTATGACGATTATACCATCCGGCAGGCGCTGGAGAAAATGGAAGGGGCCGGGTACGCCGCACTGCCCATTCTGAACCGCCGCGGCGAATACCGGGGAACCCTCACCGAGGGGGACCTGCTCTGGGCTATGAAAAACCTCTGCTACATGGATATGCGCCAGGCGGAAGCCCGGCGGATCATGGAAATTTCCCGGCGGCGGGACAATGTGCCGGTTCGGGTGACTACTTCCATGCAGGACCTGCTGGAACGGGCCTCCACCCAGAATTATGTGCCGGTGGTGGACGATAAGGACGCCTTTATCGGCATCATTCCCCGGCGGGCCATCATCAAGTACTGCCAGCAGCAGCTTTTTCCGGAGGATTGAGCGCTTTTCAGGAGGGACGTATCCACGTCCCTCTTTTTTCTGTTGCAATGGGCATGAAATTTTGATAGAATAAGGTGGAAAACCCAGGACGGAGGAACAAAAATGGACAAAAAAACCCTGCGGTCGGAAATACGAGCAAAAAAACGTGCTATGACTGCTCAGGAGATCGAGGAAAAAAGCGCCGCTCTGGCGAAAGCCTTTTACGAGACGCCGGAATATAAAGAAGCAAAGACCATCTACGGCTACCTTCCATACAATCAGGAGGTCCGCACTACCCGGATGCTTTCCCGTGCCTTGGCGGACGGAAAGCGGGTGGCCGTGCCGAAGGTCTACGGGGACACGATGAAGTTTATCCTTCTTTCGGACCTAACGCAGGTGGCCAAGGGCTACGCAGGCATCCCGGAACCCGTTGCAGACGGCCCCGTGGCGGCGGACCCGACGGCGCTGGTGCTGATGCCCGGTCTGGCTTTTGACCCGGAGGGCCACCGACTGGGCTACGGCGGCGGGTTCTATGATAAATTCCTGGCTGCCGAGCCGGACCATCCTACCCTGGCGCTGTGCTATGATTTTCAGATGCTGCCTCATCTGGACACGGAACACTACGATATTCCTGTGGACCGAGTGTTGTGGGCGTAAAAGTGCATCGTACATAAAGGAGAAAAAAGTGATATGATCGTTGTGATTCTGGTGGTCCTGGTGACGTTCGGCCTGTGCTGGCTGTGCGACAAGGGCTTCGCAAAGATTTTTCGAAATCAGGAGCAGCACCATACGGGTCTGGCCGTGCGGCTCAGCAAGCGCTATGCCGTGTTCGGACTGCTTTCCGCCGTGCTGGGACTTTCCGCCGTGTTCGCCGGGGCGGGGAAGAATACCCTCCTGCTGGTGGGCGGCATTGTGCTGATTTTGCTGGGTCTGGGGCTGGTGACTTACTATCTGAGCTTCGGCATTTTCTATGACCAGCGCAGTTTTCTTTACACCACCTTCGGCAAGCGGACAAAGGAATACCGATTCGGGGACATCGTGTCCCAGCAGCTTTATAACAGCTATGGGACCATTTTGATTGAACTGCACATGAAGGACGGCTCCAGCGTCACGGTCCAGTCCACCACCGACGGGGTCTATCCTTTTCTGGATGCAGCCTTCGCCGGATGGCTGGAACAGACCGGGAAAACGGAAGCGGACTGCCGCTTCCATGACCCGGCTAATTCTGTCTGGTTCCCGCCGGTGGAGGTGGAGTGATGCACGTTCCCTCCATGGAGACCCGGGAGCTGACCCTGCTGCCCTTTGAGGAGGCACTGGCCTCCGCCAATACCCCCAATCCCGAATATGATATTCAAAAGTGGCTCTATGCTCCCAGTTTTTACTCGGAATACCGGTATTTGCTGGGTACCAGAGGCAAAAATCCCCTGATCTGCATCGGCATCAATCCATCGACCGCAAGGCCCGATGCTCTGGATAACACGTTAAAATCCGTAGAGCGCATTGCTCTTGGCAACGGCTTTGACAGCTTTCTCATGTTCAACGTCTACGCCCAGCGGGCCACGGACC
This sequence comes from Clostridiales bacterium, assembly GCA_022770345.1. GTDB lineage: Bacteria > Bacillota > Clostridia > Oscillospirales > Oscillospiraceae > Faecousia. The sequence goes on from JALEII010000099.1 coordinate 12,910, forward strand.
CGGACGACATGGAAAAGACCTACAACCCGGCCCTCCATGCGGAGAATCTGAAAGCCTTCCGCTATGCCCTGTCCATTGGCGAGCATTCCGCCGTCTGGGCGGCCTGGGGAACCATCATCGAAAAGCGGGACTACCTCCCTGCCTGCCTGCTGGACGTGCTGAAAGCCGGGGAGGAAGCGGGAGCAGTCTGGTATTGCGCCGGAAAGGTCAGCAAAAAGGGGCATCCCCATCATCCGTTGTACTTACGAAAGGACGAAAAACTCCGCCCCTTCGACATCAAAAGCTATTTGGAAACGTTAGGAGTGTCATTATGAAACTGCTCATTGCATCCGATATTCACGGCAGCGCCTACTGGTGTGAAAAGCTCATGGCTCTGGCAGAAAGCTATCAGCCGGACAAGCTGGTGCTGCTTGGGGATTTGCTGTATCACGGTCCCCGAAACGACCTGCCGAAGAATTATGCCCCCAAGGAGGTCATTCCCATGCTCTCCGCATGGAAGGAGAAGATCATCGCCGTCCGGGGCAACTGCGAAGCAGAGGTGGACCAGATGGTCCTCCCCTTCCCTTGCCTGGCAGATTTTTCCCAGCTTCTGGTGGACGGGAAATGCCTGTACCTGACCCACGGCCATCATGCAAGCCCGGAAAATCTTCCTCCGCTGCCGGAGGGGGCTATCTTCCTGTCCGGTCACACCCATGTGAAAATTGATGAAGTGCATAACGGCATCCGCTGTCTGAATCCCGGCAGCGTGTCCATCCCCAAGGATGGGAGCCACAGCTGCCTGATCTATGAGGATGGCGTGTTCACCTTCCACATCTGGGAGGAATGAGCATGGACAGCCAGTGCGACACCTGCTGGTACTATGAGTACGACGAGGAATGGGACGAGGAAGTCTGCCGGATGGATCTGGACGAGGACGAGCGCT
>JALEII010000107.1 GCA_022770345.1 Clostridiales bacterium
GGATTCCGCCGCCAAGGAGGACTTGAACGCAACGGGTACTGAGCAGAAGGGCTATCTGACCTACACCATCACTAATGTGGAAGGTGCTATCACCAGTGCAGACACCCAAATCGCCACCCTGACCGTGAAGATCGAGGCTGCAAACTAAAGAGGCAACGCCATGAAAAAGACCATTGCCATCGTACTGACGCTGGTGCTGGCGCTGAGCATGAGCCTGGGCACTCTGGCCGCTGAGGTCAGCGTTCCCGGTTCGGGCACCACCGACATCAACGCCGAGTACAAAAAAGAGACCCCTACCGTGAATCACAAATACTATGTGACCATCGAATGGGGCTTCGAGGGAAAGCTGACCTATACCGTGGAGAAGGACACCTACACCTGGAATACGGACAAGCTGACCTACGACAAGGAGTTGGTTACGGACGGCACTTGGACCGTTGAGAACGGCACCAAAGTGACCGTCAAGGTCTCCAACTACTCCGATCTGCCCGTGAAGGCTACCTGTGCTGACCCGGACCCTGCCGAGGGCCTGACCATCACCGGTAACTATGACAAGCAGTTCTTCACCGTGGCTTCCGCTGCGACCAACGGACTGGACACCGTCAAGGGTGCCGTGCAGACCGGAGAGACCGCTTACAACATCACCGCCATGTCCGGGGCCATCGCAAAAAGCGGGTCCATCGGAACCCTGACGGTGAAGATCGAGACTGTGGAGGGCTGAGAACATGAAAAAGTTCCTGTGTCTGGCCCTGTGCGCCGCCATGCTGCTGGCTCTGGCCGTTGGCGTGGGCGCTCAGGAGATCACCAGCAGCACCGGCAGCGGCAACGTTGAGATCCAGGCTTCCTATACGGCCAAGTCCGACAACAAGGCGGACATCGAGGCCGGGGCAGAGGGCACCAAAGTGTACTATCTGACCCTGAACTGGGAGCAGACCGGGTCCATCAGCTACAATGCCGGCAAGACCACCTACAGCTGGAACCAGAAAACGCTGAGCTATGACGGGCAGGAGTCCGGCAAGGGCTGGAGCGTGGGCAGCGATGCCAAGATCGTCATTTCCGCTGTGAACCGGAGCAACCGGGACATGGACATCGCCTGTGGGAATCCTGTGGCGGTCAGCGGCGTGACCATCTCCGGCAAGTATGACCACAATGCCTTTACCGTGGCCAGCGCCGCCATCAACGGTTTCGACGGCATCGGCAAAGAGCAGTCTGGCAGCGCCACCTATGTCATCTCCGGGGTGTCCGGCGATGGCTGGAACGGCGAAGGCGGTATCGGTACCATCACCGTGACCATCACGGGCAAGTAAACCATGGCCGGGGCGACCTCCGTCTCGGCCAAACAGGAGAAAGACATGAAGCGGAAAACTACGAGATCTGACAAAACCATCATCTGGGCGCTGTCCGGGGCCTGTGTCCTGGCGCTTATTGCCATGATCGTGCTGCTGTTCGTCCCCATGGGGACAAAAACGGCGGCCTTCATGCCGCCGGAGTTCGATCCGGGGGCCGTGGCCGGGGAGCCCGAGGTGCCGGATGATCTGGGATGGTCGGAGATTGCCATCCGGGAGGGATATAAGGTCAAGGTCTGCGGCGTTCTGAACGCAAACGCCGACGGCAGTCTCCCCTTGTGGTTCTATTCCGAAGCGGACAACGAGCTGTGGGTAAAGCTGCGGGTCCTGGACGCCGAGGGGAACACGCTGGGTGAGACGGGACTGCTTCGTCCCGGAGAGTATGTGGAGCGGGTGCAGCTCAATGAACTGGCCGCATCCGGGGCCGTAAAGCTTCATGTGATGGGCTATGAGCAGAACAGCTACTATTCCGCCGGAGCCGTGGATTTCCAGACCATGCTCCAGGTGGAAAACTGAAACATTTTTCGAAAATTTTTGAAATAATCGTTGAATGTCCCAACAAAATGTGCTATTCTATTTATAGTGCTATCCTGCGGAGGGTCTGCCCTCCGTCCTGCGCTCGGACGGAAGGAGAAAACGGACGTTTCGCAGTCTTTGCAGATTTTGTGCCTGGAGCACAAAAATAGGGAGGATCCATTCAATGAAAACAACGACATCGTTCTGGAAGCGGTGTCTCGCCTGGGCAATGGCTCTGGTACTGCTGGTATCGGGGTCCAATCTGGGCGTTGCACTGCAGGCTTTCGCCACGGAAGATGGCGGAGCCAGCCTGACGGCCGGTGAGATCGTCGCTGCACATTACGATCTGCCCGAGGGTCAGAAGGCGCTGCTCAAGTCCGGCTTGCTGGACTATGGGGAGACCTACTCCTTCACGGACGTATGCAGCGAGAAGAATCTCGTCAGCGTGGATACCAAGGCGGGGGAGATCACGGCCAAAACTTCCGGCCAGTGGAGCCCCGAGTCTGCGGACATCCTTGTGGACGGGAAGACGGTCCAGACCGTTTCCCTCACCAATGGGAAGGGCAAGTATGAGACGAATAGTGTGGGCAACGCCTTTACCGTGGCGGTAAAGTACGTGGCCCGCCAGAACGTTCCTGCCGACGTTCAGACCGCACTGCTCAACGCTGCGGGCTATCTGAAGCAGGGCGTGGCCAATACCGAGGCTGTGGCCGGCCAGGAGGGCAACCTCTATGCCCTGGAACAGGCTATGCCGCAGCTGGTGGATTT
>JALEII010000113.1 GCA_022770345.1 Clostridiales bacterium
AAAATACGGCGTTGCTCATCGAGCGGCGGAATTGGTGTGAGATACGCTTTGATGGTTGCTGTGGCAAGTTCCTTCTGCTTCGTAGTACCGTCTGCCTGATCTTCTATAACGCTTTGTACGCTTGGATTGGCAAAGTAGTAGTACAAGTATTCCGGCAGAACAAACTGTTTCAGAGGGCGTATAACGGTGACATGACTATCAGCAACAGCCAGCTCATACGGGTTAGCTGCGGTTTTGTAAATAGCCATTCGCCCCAGCGTACCAAGGCCAGTAGAGTTCCACATTAAGTCATTATCCTGCAAGAGACGCTCAGGACCATAGGCGGACAGAGAATCTGGCTCAATGAACTGTGCCTTTTCAATCGAAAAACCGCTCCATTGATTGCACTTCTGGGCGACAACAGGGTACTTTTTGATTGGAGAATACTTCGGTGACTTTCCACGCTGGATGTACTCGCAGACATCAATGAGCCGCACCCACTCCCAGCTTTCGGGAATATCAAAGGGAGTATCCAAAGGATGCACCTCATCGCCGATTTTCTCATAAGGAGTATTATCAGAACTCGGCTATTTACCGATTACAACGGCACAGAAAGCTACAATCCTCCTAAAACGCACAAAACCCCGCCGCGGAATTGCCTGCAGCGGGGTTCACTTATGTGCTGAAACGGTCGAAAAGCCTTATTTCAAGCGGTTTTTGGGCATAGAAAAAGTCCACCGTAATTCTATCAAAATTACGGTGGACTTATGGCGGAGATGAAGAGATTCGAACTCTTGCACGCCTTGCGACGCCTACCGGATTTCGAATCCGGACCCTTCAACCACTTGGGTACATCTCCATAAACTTTCTACATTATAACAGACGTACCCGAAAAAATCAAGGCGGAATTTCACGATCCCCGGCTGCCCAGCCAGTTTTCCAGCTTCCCCAGGCAGTCCAGAAGGAAAAAGCGAATGGGATAGTCGCCCTCTACTGCTCCGGTGAGGGTGTCGGAAAAGCCTGCACCGGCGGCCTGAGCGTCGAATTCCGCCGCCGTGGCCGGGAGGCATAATTGCGGAAACACCACGCACCACCAGTTGTGGCCCTCCCCGGCCCCAATCTCAAAGTGCAGCGCCTCATAGGTTCCGGCGGGCAATGTAAATGTATCGTATTCCCGCTTGGGAAAGGCTTGTTTTTCCAGCTTGACCGTGACCTGCTGGCCTGTGTCGGAAAGCGCCTGCTGGGCAATGGCCTTCAAATCCTCCAGGTGTTCCCGGAGATAGACTTCCGCTTCCTCCCGGCTGGGTATTTTCTCCAAAATCGGGGTCAGGTAAGCCGTCACCGCATCCCGGACCTGCAGTTTCAGGTTCTGGTCTTCCTGAGAATCGGAATTGGCCACGATGTGCATTCGGATCAGACCATCGTTCAGGGTATCCCGGTCAAGCTTCACGTCTACGACCCATAAAACGCCAAGAATGGCCGCCCCGAAAAGGAACAATTTCATTAACTTTCTCATAAAAATCACCGTCCATTGGGAAATACTCCCATTATGGACGGTGAATGCGGCTTTTATACCGATTTTGTTAAAATTCCACGGGCAAGGCGATAAAATGCTTGGGATAGCTCTCTTTCAGCATATTGCACACCACGGCGGCAAACTCGAAATCCGGCAGAATGGCGTACACGGCGGAGCCGCTGCCGGTCATCAGCTGGCCCAGGGAACCGTAGCTGTTGCAGATGGACTTGATATAGTTCAGCTCCAGATGGTCCGCCGTGACAACCGGGTCAAACACGTTGTCCAGGTGATTGGCTACCCGGCCGATGTCCCCGGACAGCAGCGCTGCCTCCATGGCGTTCTGGTCCGGACGGCGGGCAATGGCTGTCTCGTCCAGCTTCCGATAAAGTTCCGGGGTGGATACGGAAAAGTCCGGCTTCACCACTACGAACACGCACTCCGGCATGGCGGGCAGCTTGCGGATGCGCTCTCCTCTGCCCTCCACCATGGCCGTGCCGCCGATGACGCAGAAGGGCACGTCGCTGCCCACCTGGGCACCCAGTTCTGCCAGCGCCATAATGGACAAGGGCACACCGAAGTGTCGGTTCAGCGCCCGCAGGACCGCCGCAGCGTCGGCGCTGCCGCCGCCAAGGCCCGCTTCCACGGGAATGCGCTTGGTGATATGGATGTTCAGTCCCTTTGGGTCTTTTTTCAGGGTGTCGCAGTAAATTCTGGCTGCCTTCCAAGCAAGATTCGTTTCGTCACAGGGAATGCCCTCAACGTCACATTCCAGTTTCCAGGACTCCCCGGTGCCCACTTCCAGACGAATGTCGTCCCGAAGGGAGATCGTCTGCATGATGCTTTTCAGATCGTGGTAGCCGTCCGGGCGCTTGCCCAGCACGTCCAGGGTCAGGTTTATCTTGGCAAATGCCGGTTCCAATAAGGTGGTCATAAAAGTGTCCTTTCCGTTGCGGTACGAATATTTCAAAAAACAGGGGGAAAACTATGGCCAGTACGGATCAAAAAAGGAGGAAAGACCATGGATACGATTGCATTGATCCTTGCCATCATTGGCTCCGTGAACTGGGGCCTTGTGGGGATATTCCGTTTCGACCTGGTGGCGTGGATCTTCGGCGGGCAGGCCGCCGTGATCAGTCGGATCATCTATACCCTGGTGGGACTGGCCGGACTTTGGTGTATTACGCTGCTGTTTCGCCGGAATCGGGCCATCGACGAGCCGTAAGGATGCCGTAAAGATTCGGCGGCAGGTTCCATCTGCCGCCGAAACGAATTTTAGAAAGAGCAGCGGACCCAGCATTCTACGCTCTTGCCATTGTAGGTGGCAATGATCTTGGCGGCACCGGAGCCGACGGCGGTTACAAGGCCGTCCTTGACTGTACATACGTCCGTATCGTCGGAGGCCCAGGTCACGAGTTTTGCGGCGTCCTCGTCGTCCATGAGCATCCACTCCTCTCCGGCGTAGGTGAGGGTGAAGTCATCCCGGTTCAGGGTCAGATCGATGGGCGGCAGGGTGGTGGGAGCGGTGGTCACCTCCGTAGTAGCGGAGGGAGCGGTGCTTGGCTTGGTGGATGGAGCGGTGGAAGCGTTGGCAAAGGAGCAACGTACGGTGCAGCTCTTGCTGACATTGCCGCAGGTGACGGTAATCGTAGCAGTCCCTGCGGAGACTGCCGTTACTTGTCCATCGAGGGTCACGGTGGCTACGTCCGGGTTGGAAGAGACAAAGGTTACGGTATCTGTGGTGTCCGCCGGGGTGGGTACGGCGCTGATCTTCCAGGTAGCACCCAGCCGGTCCAGAGTCACGGTACTGTCTACCAGAACAAGGTCGGTGCAGGGCAGTACCTTCATGGAGGGCTCCGTGGCGGTCTCGGTGGGGGTACCCAGGCCGATATTGGCCAGGACCTCAGGGGCAAACTGCCGCAGGCCCAGATAAGCGCCAAGGCCCACGACGATAATGGCCAAGACCGCGATGGCGGCTACCAGGCCGCCGTTGCCTTTTCGGGATTCGGAGGAGCGGACTGCCTGGGCGGCTTTCTTCTGGGGAGCAGGAGCAGCCTCCTTTTCGGGAGCCGGGTTCACGGTTGCGGTGGGCTTCGGGCTGACGGTCTCGGAAACGGGTTCCTGAATGACCGGCTTCCGCTCGGCCTTTTGCCCCGTAGGCGCAGGGCGGGGCTTAGCGGCCTTCCGGACGGGAATTTCCTCCCGGCGACCCGGGTTGTTTTTCATGGCGTTGCGCTTGCGGACGTTCTTCTTGGAGAACCGGCCGCCCTTCACATAGGTGTAGGTGGGTGTTTCTGGAGCGGAATCGCCGCTGTCGTCCACAAGAATGCGGGCATCCACAGATCTGGCGCTGCCGCAGATTGGACAGGCCGATGCGGTTTCGGGATAAGAGGTACCGCAGACCTCACAAACGATCTTTCGCATATCTTTTTTGAACCTCCATGGTGGAATGACACCCGCAGACCGGGTGTGTGGCATTATTATAGCAGTTCTTTTCCCAGAAAACAACTAAAAACTGTTGCATTTTTTCGGATTTTATTTTATGATAAGAGGCAGTGAAGAAAAGGAGGCGATAGACTTGTCAGAACCCAAGCTGATTTCCCCATTGCTGGACGGGTATGTCATGGGTGACCCCATGAGCGAGCACGACGGTGTACGCTGTTGCCCGGCCATGAAAAAGGACTCTGATGAGAAATACATCGTCAAGATCCTCTCCATTCCTGCCAACCAAACCAAGGTGGAAGCATTGCTTCTGACCGGGGCCTTCCCCAACAGTGCTGCGGCGCTGGATTATTTCCGGGGACTGGGACAGGACATCGTAAACGAGACAGAGGAACTTGAAAAACTATCCAAATTGGAGGGCTTCCTGCCCTTTGACGGGGTGCAGATGCTCCCCATGGACGGCGAGGTAGGCTACGACGTGTACCTGCTCAGCCCCTACCGCCGGAGCCTGGAGCGATACTTCCGCAAAGAAGTCATCACCCACTTGGCAGCGGTGAATCTGGGACTGGACTTGTGTGCGGCGGCGGCGATTGCCCGACACGAGGGCTTCGTGTGCATCGACCTGAAACCGGAGAATGTGTTTATCTCCGAGAAGCAGGAGTACCGCATCGGCGATCTGGGCCTTGCCCGGATGGAGGATCTTTCCATGCTGTCCCTGCCGGAGAAGTACCTGAGCGCCTACACTGCCCCGGAGGTCCGGGACCCTATGGCTACGCTGAACCCTTCCGTGGACGTGTACGCCATCGGTAAAATTCTGGCCCAGGCCTTTAACGGAGGCACTCTGCCGGAGGAGACCGACGGCGCCCCCGTGGCCCCCGCCTATGCGGATTACGAAATGGCGGAGATCATCCAGAAAGCCTGCGCTGCCGAACCGAAGGACCGGTGGGAGAATCCCGCCAAGATGGGACAGGCCATCGTCAGCTATATGCAGCGCAACGGGGCCAACGACGTCCCCATCGTCCCCCAGTCGGTCCGGGAACCGGAACCGGAGGAGAAAACGGCCTTTCCGGATCAGGAGCCGGATACGGAGCCGACGGAGGATACTCAGGAGTGTCCGGAGGAGCCGGTGGACAATGAGGAAGAAATTTCCGACGAGGAGCCGGATGAAGAGGACGACCAGCTGAGCTTCCTGAGCCAGTTGGTGGGCGACGAGACCGCTCCCGGCACAGAGACCGTGGAGGAAGTGGACTATGCTTCTCTGTCCGGAGAGACCAGTGAAATCCTTTCCGTGGCGGACGATCTCATCGCCGCACAGGTGCCGGAGCCTGTGGTGGCTCCCGGACCGGTGGACGTGCCCATACCGGAACCCATCACCCCGGAACAGCCGGAGGAGCCGGGGAAATCCGAAGAAAATTCCGATGAGGCCCCTGCGGAGGATGCCGTGGAAGCGGAGGAAGTTTTTGAGGCCCCTATGCCCAAGAAGGAACGAAAGCCCTTCCCGGTGAAAAAGGTCGTCGGTGCTATCTGCGGTGTGGCTGTGGCGGCAGCGGTGTTCGTGGGCGGGTATTCTTTCTATCACCACTATTACCTGGTGAACGTCAACAGCCTGTCCCTCTCCGGCAGCAAGGGCAATCTGACCATTCAGGTGGAAAGCCCCGCAGACGAGAAGCTGCTGAGCGTTACCTGCAAGGACACCCACGGCAATGTGCTGACCTCCCCCGTGGTCAACGGACGGGCCAGCTTCACCGGTCTGCCCGCCAATACACAGTTTGACATCAGCCTCAGCGTGGAGGGCTTCCATAAGCTCACCGGCAGTACCTCCCGCAGCTACAATACCCCAGCCCAGACAAATATCGTCCAGTTCAACGCCGTGGCGGGTACCGAGGACGGCGCAGCCATCCTCAGCTTCACCGTGGACGGGAAAGAGCCGAACACCTGGACCATTGCATACAGCGCCGAGGGCGAGGAGGAAAAGACGGTTTCCTTCTCCGGTCACATGATCACCATCCGGGAGCTGACGGTAGGCAAGACCTACACCTTCCGCATCGTGGAAACGGACGATCTGTACCTGACCGGAACGGACAGCGTGGAATTTACCGCCGCGAAGATGGTCTATGCCGAGAATCTGGCTGTTACAGGCTATCAGACAGACAGCTTCACCATCAGCTGGAAGGCCCCGGAGGAAGCCCAGGTGAATAGCTGGACCGTCCGGTGCTACAACGATGCGGGCTTTGAGCAGACCCAGACCGTTACCGAGCCCACTGCGACCATCACCGGGGTGGATTACTCCCAGCAGCACACCGTGGAGGTGACGGCCGAGGGAATGTCCATCGGTTCCCACCTGTATGTGTCTGCCAATCCCGTGACCATCACGGATATTTCCGCCGATACCTCCGATCCCAGCACTATGGTGCTGAGCTGGAGCTTTGAGGGTCTGGAGCCGGAAGGCGGCTGGCTGGTCATGTACGGTGTGGACGACTGCGAGCAGCAGATTGTCACCACCAAGGGAACCTCCGTCGTGGTGGAGAATCCGGTGCCCAATGCTACCTACCATGTGACGGTCCAGACATCCGAGGGGGTCAGCGTCATTGGCGGTGCGGCGGATATCCAGACTCCGGAGGCCCAGCCTTACAGTGCCTATTATGTGGCGGATACGACCGGTTATCGCATTTCCACCTTCCGTACGCCCGGCGTGGGCGCGTGGAGCTACTGGAATATTTCCGATTCCGACTTCACCGATACTTTCGCTGCCGGACAGACCGCCGGCTTCTCCATGCGCTTCCTGGGCGGATACAGCTATGACGGAAACTATGTGACCACCATGCTGGTCATCCGGGATTCCAACGGCCGGGTGGTCAAGAGCAGCGTGGAACCGCTCCCCTTCAACGAGGTGTGCGTGGACGGCCGGTACAATGCCGACATTCCCTCCATGCCAACCGTGCCCGGAACCTATACGCTGGAAGTGTACATCGACGGCGGATACCTGACATCCACCGAGTTTACTGTGACCGCACAGTAAACCGACATAAAATTATACCAGGCGGTATTCAAACCGTCTGGTATTTTTATGCATTCCTACGAAATTCCAAAAAGCACTGGGCAAGCAGGAGTTCATGTGATATAATTGTCCCAATTTTTCCGAAAGGGATGGATTGCCATGAAGGGTGAAAGCCACCGTCAATTGGGGCGTTTTCTCATGAACGCCTATCTCCCCGGACTGGCCAAGCGCCACGCACGGGCCTTTTTGCTGGGCTGCATCGAGCCGGACCGGAATCCCACCACCTATCTGAAGGGGTCCGTTCGTTCCCAATGGCTTCGGGGCCACAACTGGAATAACGTCAGCCGTTATATGGGCCGGATCTGCGCTCGGCTGGAGCGGAAGGAAAGGCTCTCCATGCTGGATTATTATGCCATGGGCAAGCTGATGCACTATACTGCCGATGCTTTTACCTATGCCCACAATAAGTATTTCCCCACGAACCTGAAAGAGCATCGCCGCTACGAAATCGACTTGCAAGCCTGCTTCCTGGCCTACCTGCACACCCACGACCGGCAGGAGGTTCTCTGGCGGGGCAGCGTCATGGGAGCTATCCGCTATTTCCATGCGGACTATGTGTGCCGCCCGGCGGGACCGGAAAATGACGCCCTGTTTGCCACGCAGGCCTGCTGCACGGCCATGTCTCTGCTGACGGAGCCGGGAAAGCACGCCCTTCCGGCAGCAATTTAAAATTTTCCTCTTGCATTTTTTCCTGCATGGTGCTATACTGAAACCAACCGAAATATCTGGAGGCTTTTCCCTATGTTTTCCAACCTGTTTGCGGCATACTTTACCTACTATTACTTTTACGACCAAAAGTAATAGCGATTTGTGCTGCACGGAAAATTTTGGAGGGGTTTCCCCATCACGCCGCACGGGATCGCACCGGGCGGCGTTATTTTTTATCTATTTTTGGGAGATGGCGCAAATGATCGCAATACTGAAACGAAACGTTACCGACGAGCAGACAAAAAGCCTTACCGACTGGCTCAAGGCCATGGACCTGGACGTGCATATTTCAAAGGGCCAGGAAATGACGGTGCTGGGCCTTATCGGCGACACCAGCCGGGTGGACATGGACCTGCTGCGGAGCCTGGACATGGTGGAAAGTGTCAAGCGGGTCAGCGAACCCTATAAGCAGGCCAACCGGAAATTCCACCCCCAGGATACCATCGTGGAGGCCGGGGGCATCCGCATCGGCGGTGGGTATTTTGCCATGATTGCAGGTCCCTGCTCCGTGGAATCCGAAGAGCAGATTATCTCCGTGGCCCGTAGCGTTCAGGAATCCGGGGCAACCATCCTCCGGGGTGGTGCTTTCAAGCCCCGGACCTCACCCTATTCCTTCCAGGGCCTCCGTGACGACGGCATCCGGTTGCTGCTGGAAGCCAAGAAGGCTACTGGAATGCCCATCGTCACGGAAATCATGAATATCTCTACCCTGGATCTCTTTGAGGACGTGGACATCATCCAGGTGGGGGCCCGGAATATGCAGAATTTCGATTTGCTCCGGGAGCTGGGCAAGACCTGCAAGCCTATTCTGCTGAAGCGGGGCCTTGCAAATACTATTGAAGAACTGCTGATGAGTGCAGAATATATTATGAGCGAGGGCAATACCAACGTGATCCTCTGCGAACGGGGCATCCGGACCTTCGAGCAGGCTACCCGGAACACCTTGGACCTGTCCGCCGTTCCGGTATTGCACGAGCGGACCCACCTGCCTGTGGTGGTGGACCCCAGCCACGCCACGGGACAGGCCCGGCTGGTGGCTCCCATGGCCGCCGCTGCCGCTGCCTGCGGGGCCGACGGTATTATGATCGAGGTCCACAACGACCCGGCCCACGCCCTCTGCGACGGGGCCCAGTCCCTGACTCCGGAGGAATTCTCCGCCGTTGCGGACCAAGTCCGGAAGATTCGGGAGGCCATCCAATGACTGTTGGAATTCTGGGTCTGGGACTTATCGGCGGGTCCATGGCACGGGCTTACCGGAAGGCGGGCCATCGGGTCCTGGCCTCGGACACGGACGGCCAAATGCTTTCCTTTGCAAAGCTGGCGGGAGCCGTCTCCGGGGAATTGACCGGGGAGAATATCCCGGAATGTGATCTGATTTTATTGTGCGTGTACCCGGAGGCCAGCGCCGCATGGTTGGAAAAACATGGGGCGGAAATTGCCAAAACGGCCCTGGTGCTGGACTGCTGCGGGATCAAGGCTCCGATCTGCAGGCGCTGTTTCCCGGTGGCGGAGCGGTACGGGTTTACGTTTGTGGGAGGCCATCCCATGGCCGGGTCTCACTATTCCGGCTTCAAGTACAGTCGCTCCAACCTTTTTCAGGGAGCGCCCATGGTGCTTGTGCCGCCGGTATTTGACGACATCGGCCTTTTGCAGCGGGTAAAAGATGCCCTGTCGCCCTGCGGCTTCGGCAGCTTTTCCGTGACCACGGCGGAGGACCACGACAAAATGATCGCCTTCACCTCTCAGATGCCTCACATTGTCAGCAACGCCTATGTGAAGTCCCCTACCGCCGCCGGGCATCAGGGCTTTTCGGCGGGCAGCTACAAGGACCTGACCCGGGTGGCCTGGCTGAACCCCGGAATGTGGGCAGAGCTTTTTCTGGAAAATCGAGAGAATGTACTATTTGAATTGGACAGCTATCTGGAAAGCCTTCGGGCCTACAGGGACGCCATTGCGGCGGAGGACGTGTCCAAACTGACGGCCCTTCTGGCGGAGGGCCGGGACCGAAAGGAGGCCATTGACGGATGACGCATATTTCCGTTCCCACCGGGGAACCCTACGAAGTGATTTTAGGCAAGGGCCTGCTGGACACCGCTGGGGAGCGTCTGAAAAAGATGCTGGACCCGGAGACGGCGATCATCGTGGCGGACAGCCATACCGGTCCCCTGTTCCGGGGAAAATTGGAAAACAGTCTGAAAAAAGCGGGCATTCCAAATATTCTGACATACGGATTCCCTGCCGGGGAGGCCCGGAAAAACGCCGGGACCTATCTTTCCATGCTCTCGTTCCTGGCGGACCATTCCGTTACCCGGAAGGACTGCCTGCTGGCCTTGGGCGGCGGTGTCGTGGGGGATCTGACAGGCTTCGCTGCGGCCACTTACCTGCGGGGTATTCCCTATGTGCAGCTTCCGACGACCGTGCTGGCGGTGTCCGATTCCTCCGTGGGAGGCAAGACCGCCATCGACCTGCCGGAGGGGAAAAATCTGGTGGGCTGCTTCTATCAGCCTGCCCTGGTGCTGGCGGACCTGGACACTCTGGACACGCTACCGACGGATATTTTCCGGGAGGGCTGCGGTGAGGTCATCAAATATGCCGTTCTCTTTGACCCGGAACTGTTTGAACATTTATCGGAAAAAGGCTTGAATTTCGACCGGGAGCGGGTCCTGTCTCAATGTGTCCGGTGGAAACGGGATGTGGTCGTTCAAGATGAACACGACCACGGCGTGCGGCAGCTTCTGAATCTGGGACACACCATCGGTCACGCCGTGGAACGGTGCAGTAATTACCAAATTTCCCATGGCAGCGCCGTGGCCATGGGCCTGGCGGCCATTACCCGTGCTGCCCGGAAAATGGGCATTTGTGAAAAAGAGACGGAGGAGGCCGTCCTGAGCATGCTGAATACGTTCGGTCTGCCCGTTTCTCTGCCCTACGGGCCTAAGGAACTGGCACAGGCGGCACTGCACGATAAAAAACGCTCCGGCGGGAGCATTTCCTGCATTTTCCCGGAAGAAATCGGGAAATGTCGAATCCAGTCCCTGCCGGTGGCGGAACTGGAAGGGCTCATCGCCCTGGGGGTGGAGTAAATGGACCTGCTGCTGCATCCGCATTCTCTCTCTGGCAGCATTCCGGCCATTCCCTCCAAATCTCAGGCCCACCGTCTGCTGATTTGTGCGGCCCTGGCTGACGGGGACACAGATTTACTATGCTCAGCAAAAAATGCGGACATGGAGGCAACGGCGGATTGCCTGAACGCCCTGGGAGCGGAGATCAAAAGCACCCCGGAGGGCTTCACTGTGCGGCCCATCCGAAAGCTGCCGAAAAAAGCGGTTCTCCCCTGCCGGGAAAGCGGGTCTACCTTGCGATTCCTGCTGCCTGTGGCCGGGGCACTGGGGGTGGAGACGGAATTTCGGATGGAAGGGCGGCTGCCAAAGCGGCCGCTGTCCCCCCTGCGGGAGGAGATGGAGCGCATGGGCTGCACCCTGCGCCGGGAAGGGAATTCCCTCTTTTTGTCCGGAAAGCTGTGGCCCGGAGACTATGCCATGGCCGGGAACGTGTCCAGCCAGTTCTTCACGGGACTGCTGCTGGCCTGCACCCAGATGCCGGGGCAAAGCCGTATTTCCGTGGTGGGGCCGCTGGAATCCAAGCCCTATGTGACAATGACCCGGCAGGCTCTGACCCTGTTCGGCGGGGATGTGTCCGGCTGGACCGTCCGGGGCGGCGTGCCCCTGCATACGCCGGGACGATTGTGTGTGGAGGGAGATTGGAGCAACGCTGCCTTTTTCCTGACCGCCAATATCCTGGGAAGCCGTGTGAATATCACCGGCCTGGACCCGGAGACGGCCCAGGGGGACCGGGTGATTTTGAAGATTCTGTCGGAACTGGACCGGTTTTCGGAAATTCCCGCCGGGGATATTCCTGACCTGGTCCCAATTCTGGCCGTGGCGGCGGCAGCAAAGCAGGGTGCCACGTTTACGGGCGTGGGCCGTCTCCGCTTAAAGGAATCGGACCGCATTGCTACCGTTGCGGCCATGCTTACGAACCTGGGTATCTCCGTAGAAACAGGCCCGGACACCCTGACGGTCCATCCGGGTGTTTTCCGGGGCGGCAGTGTCAGCGCAGCAGGCGACCATCGAATCGCCATGGCGGCTGCCATAGCGGCCACGGCAGCTCAGGGGGACGTGATTTTGACCGGGGCGGAGGCAGTAAACAAATCCTATCCCCGGTTCTGGGAGGATTTTCGTATTCTGGGAGGCAAGTATGAGCAGCATATACGGTGAAAACCTGAAAGTATCGATTTTCGGACAATCCCACGGCCCCGCCATCGGTATGACTCTGGACGGCATCCCGGCGGGCCTGCCTGTGGACGAAGAAGCTTTGCAAGCCTTCCTGGCCCGGCGGGCCCCTGGCGGAAGCAATCTGTCCACCCCCCGGAAAGAGGCGGACAGGGTGGAATTTCTCTCCGGCATTGTGGACGGCCGCACCTGCGGAGCGCCCATCGCCGCCATGATTGCCAACACCAACACCCGTTCCGGGGACTATGCGAATCTCAAGGACTGCCCCCGGCCCGGCCATGCCGACTATACCGCACAGGTCAAGTACCGGGGTTATCAGGACAGCGCAGGCGGCGGCCATTTCTCCGGGCGGCTGACGGCTCCCTTGTGCATTGCCGGAGGGCTGTGCAAGCAGTGGCTTGCGGAAAAGTGTGTGGATGTCCGGGCGCATATTTACGCTCTTGCCGGGATCCATGACCGGCCCTTTGACCCCATTTCCCCGGAAATGGTTCCGGAGGGATTCCCGGTACTGTCCGAAGCTGCTTGGGCATCTATGCAGGAGCATATTCTGGCTGCCCGCAGTGCGGGCGACAGCGTGGGCGGGGTCATCGAGTGCGCTGTTACCGGCCTGCCTGCCGGATTGGGAGCCCCCATGTTCGGCGGAATGGAGAGCCGTCTGGCCTCCATTCTCTATGCCATACCCGCCGTGAAGGGCCTGGAATTTGGAGACGGCTTCGCTTTGGCGAGCATGACCGGTTCCCGGGCGAACGACCCCTTTGCTATGGCCAATGGCCGGGTGGTCACGACCACCAACCACGCCGGAGGGATACTGGGCGGCATTACCGACGGGATGCCCCTGCTGTTCCGGCTGTGCGTGAAGCCAACCCCGTCCATTGCTCTGCCCCAGCAGACCGTGTCCCTGAAAACCGGGGAGGCCCTGACCTTGAACGTAAAGGGCCGACACGACCCATGTATTGTCCCCCGGGCGGTGCCGGTGGTGGAAGCAGCGGCAGCACTGGCTGTTTTTGACGCATTTTTGGACTAGGAGGACCCTATGGATATTCAGGAACTTCGCCGGGAGATCGACGGCATTGACGCCCGGCTGCTCCCCTTATTCTGCCAAAGGATGGAAATTGCCGCACAGGTGGCGGACTATAAAAAACAAAACGGCCTGCCTATCTATGTACCCGGACGGGAGCGGGAAATCCTCGGCCGGGTGGCCGCTCAGGCAGGGGAAAATATGGCGGACTACGCCAGAATTCTTTACAATACCCTCTTTGAACTGAGCCGGGCCTATCAGGGCAGTCGGAACAGCCAGCCCTCTCCCCTGCAGGATCGGGTGCTGACCGCCCTGGACAAGACGCCGCCCCTGTTTCCCAAGACGGCCACGGTGGCCTGTCAGGGCGTGGAAGGTGCCTTCTCCCAGATCGCCGCAGAGCGTATCTTCCACGACGCCATGGTTTTGTATTTCAAGGATTTTTCCGGGGTATTCCAGGCGGTGGAGCAGGGCCTGTGCCGCTACGGCATCCTGCCCATTGAAAATTCTACCGCCGGCTCTGTAAACCAAGTCTACGACGGCATGGTGCAGCATCATTTTTCCATCGTCCGCTCCCTGCGGCTAAAGGTGGACCACAATCTTCTTGCAAAAGAAGGCAGCAAATTATCCGGCATCCGGGAAATCTTCTCCCACGAGCAGGCCATCCGGCAATGCAGCGAATTCTTGTCTGCCAACCCGGACATCAAGGTCACGCCGGTGGAGAATACCGCCGTAGCGGCGGAGCTGGTGGCCCGGTCCCCCCGGCCCGATGTGGCGGCCCTGTGCAGTCATGCCTGCGAGGCGCTGTACGGTCTTCGGTGCCTGATACCCAATGTGCAGGACCAGGGCAACAACCACACCCGCTTTATCTGTATCAGCCGGGACCTGGAAATTTATCCCGGCTCCGACCGGACCAGCATCCGTTTGGTGCTGGACCACAAACCCGGTACCTTGTCCAAGGTCCTGTCCCGGCTCTACGTCCGGGGCATCAACGTGACGAAGCTGGAATCCCGCCCCATCCCCGACCGTGATTTTGAATTCCAGTTCTATTTTGACCTGGAGACTTCCGTTTATTCCCCGGAATTTGCCCAAATGCTCTGCGATCTGGAAGGGCTTTGCCAGGAATTCCAGTATCTTGGCAGCTACCGGGAGGTGGTCTAAAATGGAATGCGGACTGCTGGGGGGAAAGCTGGGCCACAGCTTTTCCCCGCAGATTCACGGCGCTCTGGCGGATTATCGCTATACGCTGTGGGAAAAATCCCCGGAGGAGCTGGACGATTTCCTGAAAAACGGAGATTTTACGGGCCTGAACGTGACCATCCCCTATAAAAAGGACGTAATGCCTTACTGCGCCGAGCTTTCCGAGCAGGCAAAAAAAGTCGGAGCGGTGAATACCATCGTCCGGCGGCGGGACGGGACGCTGCTGGGTCACAATACGGACTATTTCGGCTTTGCCTATCTTCTGAAGCAAAGCGGCATTGCCGTGGCCGGGAAAAAATGCCTGGTGCTGGGCACCGGCGGGGCCTCCGTCACCGTGCAGGCTGTGCTTCGGGAGCAGGGGGCGAAGGTTGTCGTTCTTTCCCGGTCCGGGCCGGAAAATTATGACCATCTGGAGCGCCACGCCGATGCAGCCCTCATCGTCAACGCTACGCCCGTTGGGATGTACCCCAACACCGGCGTTTCCCCCATCAAGTTGATATTTTTCCCCAATCTGGAAGGGGTGCTGGACCTGATTTATAACCCTGCACGGACCCAATTCCTGTTGGATGCGGAAAAGCTGGGGGTCCCCGGCTGGAATGGCCTCTCCATGTTGGTGGCCCAGGCCAAGGAGAGCGCCGAGTGGTTCACGGAAAAGACCATTCCCGATGAACGTATCGAGGAAATTTACACCCGGCTTCGCCGGGAGACGGAAAATCTCGTGATCATCGGGATGCCCGGTTCCGGTAAGACCACTGTGGGCCGTCTGCTGGCACAAGCCACGGGAAAAATTTTCGTGGATGTGGACGAGGAAATTATCCGCACGGCAGGAATGTCCATTTCGGAGATTTTTGCCGCTTCCGGGGAAGCGGGCTTCCGGGAGATTGAGACGTCGGTGCTGTGTAAACTGGGCAAGGGATCCGGCCAGGTCATCGCCACCGGCGGAGGCTGCGTCACAAGGCCGGAAAATTATCCCCTCCTCCATCAGAACGGCCGTATTTTGCGGCTGCGCCGGGACATCGGTAAATTGCCCAAGGATGGGCGGCCATTGTCCCTGACCAACGACTTATCCGAAATGGCTGCCGAGCGGGAACCCCTGTATGCTGCATTTGCGGACCTGACCTTTGACAACAATGATGCCCTTGAACACACGCTGGAAACCATTGTGGAGGCGATCAAATGAAGATTTTGGTGCTGAACGGACCGAATATCAATTTGCTGGGTCTGCGGGAGCCGGATATTTACGGCAAGGCGGATTTTCAGGCCCTCCTTTCCCTGCTCCGGGAAACGGGAGCGTCGCTGGGCATTCAAGTGGAACAATTCCAGAGCAACCACGAGGGGGCGCTGGTGGACGCCATCCAGCAGGCCTATGGGGTCTATGACGGTATCGTTATCAATCCCGCTGCCTATACCCACACCAGCGTGGCCATTCTGGATGCGCTGAAGGCCGTTCAAATCCCCGCCGTGGAGGTCCATATCTCCCGGGTCAGCGCACGGGAACCCTTCCGGCAGCTTTCCTATGCGGGGATGTACTGCGAAAAGACCATTCAGGGTCAGGGCATCGACGGCTACCGGCAGGCCATGGAGTATTTGGTCCAAAAATACGGTTAAGATACGCCCGGTTTGCAAAAAAAGCAAACCGGGCGCTGCTTATTCTTCGATTCTAATGCCCACTTCCCCGTCCTGCTCTGCCAGACGAGCGGAATCCAGCCGTTCCACCGCCGGAAAGGGTTTATTTTCTTCCACCGGGTAGAAAACCGGTGCTTGGGCTTCCGGTTCTGGCGTCATTTCCGGTTCCGCTGGTTCGTCCGGTGTTTCAGACTCAGGTTCTGCCGGTATTTCCGGTGCTTTCTCTGGCTGTTCCTGGATCGGCCTGCTGCCGTCTATCCAGAATTCCATGTCCCCAGCCGGGATGCGCTTGGCAGCCAGATGGGTTAACAGCCCGAAGCCCCCTGAAATTGGAATGAGCGTCCCCAGGTCCTTCCTCCAGTCTCCAACATAGAGCCACAGCCGGTGCATGGCCTCTCCGGGGAGGGCAGCACAGACCCGCAATTCCAAATAAAGTCCCTGGCGGATCACTTCCGCCGTTCCTACGCAATCATCCTTCCAGAAAATCGGATATTCCATAAAAACACCCCCTCCGGGGATTATCCTATGCCCGGAGGGGAAAAAAATACCGCTTTATTTTGCCCCCGGCAAGCCGAAGCTCACCGCAATGGCATTGTCTACCATGGACATCTGGTTGTCGTTCAACCGGCCCATGTGTTCCCGCAGCCTCCGCTTGTCGATGGTGCGTATCTGCTCCAAAAGGATGACGGAATCCTTGCTGAGGCCCACGCTGCCTCCGGCGATGTTGATGTGGGTGGGCAGGCGGGCCTTGCCGGTCTGGCTGGTAATCGCTGCGGCGATGACAGTAGGCGAATGGCGGTTGCCGGTGTCGTTCTGGACGATCAGCACAGGCCGGGTGCCTCCCTGTTCGCTGCCCACCACCGGGGAGAGGTCCGCATAAAAGATGTCTCCCCGTCTGACTGTGTCCTCCATGTGCTTCACACTCCGATGGTTCATTGCCGTCGCTACCGTTGTTCCTATGTAACGAGGCTAAGGGTATTTTCCCACGTTCACAGGAAAAATATACGGTTCTTCCGGCAATTTATCCTATGTTCCCCGGAGGAAGGTGGTTACAGGAATCGAAAATTTGTGAGGGCAAGCGACAAAATGCGCTCCCCGTCCTGGAAAATTTCGGTGAAAGTGGGCATATCCTCGTTATCCAGCGTCACGCTGAGCCGCAGCGGAACGCCCTGGTAAGTTTCGTCGATGGTCAGACCTTCTTTCCCTTCGTCGGTGAGGTACCCGCCCCGGAGGGCATGGAGCAACACCCACACGGAGGAAATGGGACTCATGGTCCCCTGGGCCAGCATGGGAAAGGCCAGGGCCTGGCCGTCAAAGGTCAGGCTCCCAGAGCCGGAGGACAATTCCCCGGTGATGCCGGAAAGGGACTCCGGGGCGGTGACGGTGAACGTCACGGCGTCGGAATTGCCGCATTCGCAGTCCATGGAGAAAACGTACTCCTCTTTTCCAATGTAGGCCCGAACCTCCGCCGTGAAGGCGCAGCCGTTGGAATCGTTCATGCGCTGCCGCAGGGACATGCCCCGTGGGGTGTTGCCTTGTCCGCAGCCGGTAAAAAAAAGAACCAGAATCAGGGGCAAGAGGAGTTTTTTCATCAAATCCCGCCTTATTTCAGAAGTCGGGGAAGGGCGTTCAGCAGATCGCTGGGCAGCATGGCATATTCGCCCAATTCCTGGGCGCACAGGTCCCCGGCGGCTCCGTGGAGAAAGGCGGCGCAGGCGGCGGCCTCCAGGGGCGGTATCCCCTGGCCCACCAGGCTGACTGTCATGCCCGCCAGTATGTCTCCGCTGCCGCCGACGGCCATGCCGGGGTTGCCGGTGGGATTCTCAAAGACCCGATTGCCGTCCGTAATGACGGTCCCGGCACCTTTCAGCACCAGAATGCAGTTGTACTCCCTGGCGAATGCCTGTGCCTCCCGGACTCGGTCCTTGGGGAACCGGCCCGTGAGCCGGGCGAACTCTCCGGCGTGGGGCGTCAGAATGGTAACGCCTGTCCTTCCCCGCAGGAAATCTATATGCCGGGAAAGGAGATTTATGCCGTCGGCATCGAGAATAACGGGCTTTTCAAACTCCAAAAAAACGGTTTTTAGAACTTCCCAGGCGCCGCTCCCCTGCCCTATGCCGCAGCCGATGAGCAGGGCGTCCATATTCTTCATCCGCCTCCGAACTTCGGCCACCGCCTCCGGGCCGTAGCCCTTTCCGTCGTCCGGCAATGGGAACACTACCGGCTCCAGCAGCTTCCCGGCGAGAATGGGATAGACGCACCGGGGCGTTCCCAGATACACAAGCCCTGCCCCGGTCCGCAAAGCCCCCATGGCCGCCAGGGCCGCCGCACCGGTATAGCCCTCGCTGCCGCAGAGCAGCAGAATTTTGCCGAAATCCCCCTTATGGGCCGCCCTCCGCCGGGGCGGAAAGTAGGAGCGCACGCGCTCCGGGTCCAGAATTTCCATGGAAATCTCCTCCTTTGCCGTTTATTCTATTTCCTTCCAGGGAAAATGTCAATTAGGGGTTGCATTTTTTGAAAGGATGTGCTATGATTCTGGTATAAAGTGAATACAAATGAAGCGTTGATCGGGTTGTCCTGTTCCGAAACGGGTCCTGCAGCGAGGCGGGTTTGGTGGAAGCCGCCGGAGCCGGGGATGGGGCGTTCTCCCGGGAGCTGCAGGGCGGAAACCGGTTTTTTGGAAAGTAGGCTCTGCCGGGCAATGCCGTTATCCATTACAGGCGTGATTGCGCCAAAGTGCGCCGAAAGGCGAATGTGGGTGGTACCACGGAGGAAGTTCCTTCGTCCCTTTGTTTGGGATGGGGAACTATTTTTTTGTATTTTTTCATACCGGAAGGAGTTATCACATGAAAGAACAACTCAACGAGATTCGACAGAAGGCCATTTCCCGGCTGGAAAATTCGGACACGCTGGCCGCTTTGGAAGAACTGCGGCTGCAATTTTTGGGCAAAAAGGGCGAAGTGACGGCCCTGCTAAAGCAGATGGGCAAGCTGTCCCCGGAGGAGCGGCCCGTGATGGGCCAGTTGGCTAACCAGGTCCGTGCCGACATCGAAGGGATGCTGGCCGAGCGGAAGCAGGAACTGGAAGCCCATGCGCTGGATGCCAAGCTGAAAGCCGAGGCCCTGGACGTGACAATTCCCGGCGACGAGATGACCTTCGGTCATCAGCACCCCATGAATCAGGTGCTTCAAGAAATCAAAGACATCTTCACCGGCATGGGCTACCAGATCGTGGACGGTCCGGAGGTGGAACTGGCCGAGTACAACTTCACCCGGCTGAACATCGAGGAGGGTCACCCCTCCCGGGACCGGTCCGACACCTTCTACTTCACCGATGACGATTCCCTGCTGCTTCGGACCCAAACCAGCCCCATGCAGGTCCGGGTCATGGAGAACACCAAACCTCCCATCTGCATCCTGGCCCCAGGCCGGGTATACCGGAAGGATGAGGCCGACGCCACCCACTCCCCAATGTTCCATCAGATTGAGGGCCTGGTGGTGGATGAGGGCATCACTATGGGCGACCTGAAAGGCGCTCTGGTAACACTGATGAAGCGTATTTACGGCGAGCAGGCAGTCATGCGCTTCCGTCCCCATCACTTCCCCTTCACCGAGCCCAGCTGCGAAATGGATATGCAGTGCCATAAGTGCCACGGCACCGGCGAGGTGGACGGTCAGGTCTGCTCCACCTGTCACGGCGAGGGCTGGATCGAGCTGCTGGGTGCCGGTATGGTCCACCCGAAGGTTCTGGAAGGCTGCGGGATCGAT
This sequence comes from Clostridiales bacterium, assembly GCA_022770345.1. Lineage (GTDB taxonomy): Bacteria > Bacillota > Clostridia > Oscillospirales > Oscillospiraceae > Faecousia. The sequence goes on from JALEII010000113.1 coordinate 19,601, forward strand.
CCCAAGCGCTACTCCGGCTTCGCCTTCGGCATGGGCCTGGAGCGAATGGCCATGGGCCGCATGAAGATCAATGACCTGCGGCTCATTTTCGACAACGACATTCGGTTCCTGAATCAGTTCTAAGGAGGGCATCTCATGAAACTCAACAGAAAATGGATCAACGAGGAATTTGTAGACCTCTCCAACGTTTCCGATAAGGACTTCGTGGAGACCCTCACGGTGTTCGGCCAGAAGGTAGAGACCTACGAGCGGCTGGACAGCGAAATGAAAAACGTGGTAGTGGGCAAGGTCCTGTCCATGACCCGCCATGAAAACTCCGACCATATGTGGGTCTGTCAGGTGGACGTAGGCAAGGACGAACCGGTGCAGATCGTTACCGGCGCACAGAACGTCCACGAGGGGGATCTGGTCCCCGCTGCCCTGCACAATTCCTATCTGCCCGGCGGCGTGCATATCACCAAGGGCAAGCTCCGGGGCGTGGCCTCCAACGGTATGCTCTGCTCCCTGAAGGAGTTGGGCCTGACCCTGGGCGACTTCCCCTATGCGATTGAAGATGGCATTTGGATTTTGCAGGAGGACTGCAAGCCCGGCGACGACATCAACACCGTCATCGGCAACGACGATACGGTCGTTGATTTTGAAATTACCAACAACCGTCCCGACTGCTATTCCATCATCGGTCTGGCTCGGGAGGCTGCCGCCGCTTTCGGTCAGGAAATGCGCCACCATGAGCCGGTGGTCCACGGCAGCAATGCCGGGACCATCTTTGACAAGCTGGACGTGGAGACGGAAGCCACGGACCTGTGCAGCCGCTACACCGCCCGGATGGTGGCCAATGTCAAAATTGGTCCTTCCCCCAAGTGGCTCCGGCAGCGGCTCCGTGCCAACGGCATCCGGTCCATCAACAACATCGTGGACATCACCAACTATGTGATGCTGGAATACGGCCAGCCCATGCACGCTTTTGACTATCGTTATGTGCAGTCCGGCAAGATTATCGTCCGCCGCAGCGCCGAGGGCGAGACATTGACCACCCTGGACGGGTCCGTGCGGCCCCTGAAGCCCGGTATGCTGGTCATTGCCGACGAGGAAAAGCCCATCGGACTGGCGGGTATCATGGGCGGCAAAAATTCCGAAATTCTGCCTACCACCACCCAGGTGGTCTTTGAGTCCGCCAACTTCGACGGTACGTCCATCCGCCAGACCGCTCTGGCGCTTGGCATGCGGACGGAGGCTTCCGGCAAGTTTGAAAAGCACCTGGACCCCATGGTGACCCTACCTGCGGTGCAGCGGGCATGCGAACTGGTGGAACTGCTCCAGTGCGGCGACGTGCTGGACGGTGTCATCGATATTCTGAATGATATCCCGGAGGAGAAGGTTATTCCCCTGGAGCCGGAGGCTATCAATGCCCTGCTGGGTACGAATATTCCCGAAGCGGATATGGTGGAGTACCTGCGGCGGCTGGAGGTGCCGGTGGTCAACGGCATGATCCATGTTCCCTCCTGGCGGCCGGACCTGAACCTGATGGCCGACATTGCCGAGGAAGTGGGCCGGTCCTATGGCTACAATGAGATTCCGACCACGGCCTTCAAGACCTCCACTCAGGGCGGCTATTCCCCTTTTATGGAGTTCGAGAACAAGACCGGCGTGCTGTGCCGGGGGCTGGGCTTCAGTGAGATCATCACCTATTCCTTTGTGTCTCCCAGCATTTTCAACCAAATTCGTTTGCCCAAGGATTCCCCTTTGCGGAATGCTCTGAAAATCCAGAACCCCCTGGGCGAGGACACGTCCATTATGCGGACCATTGCCCTGCCCTCTATGCTGGACATTCTCTCCCGGAACTATGCCTATCACAACAAGGCTGTGAAACTCTACGAGCTGGCAAAAATCTATCTGCCCCAGGAGGGCCAGCCTCTGCCCAGAGAGCCCAAAATGCTGGTGCTGGGCAGCTACGGCGCTCACGAGACCTTCTTCCGGCTCAAGGGCGAGGTGGAGGCCATCTTCTCGGCCCTGAATCTGCCCAAGGCCGAGTATGAGGCAGAATCCAATCATCCCGCATTCCATCCGGGCCGCTGTGCGAAGGTTTCCATGGGTGGCAAGGTTCTGGGCTATCTGGGCCAGATTCATCCGCTGGTGGCCAAGAACTACGGCATCGACGGCGAAATATACTGCGCCGAACTGGATCTGACGGATGCCTTTGCTCTGCGGCTGCCGGACCCCACCTATCACCCCCTGCCCAAGTACCCCGGCGTCAGCCGTGACCTGGCCATCGTCTGCGACGAAAATATCACCGTGGCCCAAGCCGAGGCGGTCATCTCCGCCGCTGGTGGCAAGCTGCTGCGGTCCGTGAAGCTCTTTGACGTGTACCGGGGCATTGGTGTACCGGAACACAAGAAGAGCCTGGCTTTCTCCATGGAGCTGCGGGCGGATGATCGGACCCTGACCGATGCGGATTCTGAGGGGACCGTGGCGAAAATCCTCGCCGCTTTGGCCGAAAAGCTGAACGCAACCCTTCGCTGAACATCTGTTCAAAATAATTCTCCCGGAGGGGCTTTACAGCCGGGGAAAAATCGGCTATAATAGGCATAGATTTTTTCGGGAGGTGGTTTCCATGACCGACAACAACAGCACCATCAAGTTTACGGTTCCCAGCGACGATAAGGAGAATATGCGCCGCATCCTGCACTGCGTTTTTGACGCACTGACGGAGAAGGGCTATAATCCCATCAATCAGATCGTGGGCTACCTTCTTACGGAGGATCCTACGTATATCACCAACTACAACAACGCCCGGAGCATGATCTGCAAGCTGGATCGGGACGAGCTGTTGCAGGAGTTGGTTCGGTGCTATCTGTTCGAGAAACCGTAATCTTACACAAGCGCCGGGAGACTCTTGGCAGAGTCTCCCGGAATTTTGAACGCAGGAGGATTGTTTATGGCTGAGGAGAAGATCCTGATGTATAAGGGCCATCCGCTGATGCGTAAGGGCAATTTGCTCTACTACGGCTCTATGGCGGATTCCCACATTGTCATGCTCCAGATTCTGGAGACCAAAGAGGTCAACGGGGAGCCTATTGCGTCCCGTGTGGCCATCCAGCTGCAGCTTACCGACCCCAATGTGAAGGGCCGGGGCCGGGTGGTCAAGAAGGGCGAAAAATCCGGATTGTACACCGCTCTGGATTTCGGAAGCGTCTGGCTGGAGCGGGCGCTGGCTGGCAAGTAAAAACTTCCCCGAAGAGGCGAATGGGCTTCTTCGGGGATTTTTTGCGTATTTTTCAAATATCCAGCTCTTTCAGCTTCTCACGGAGGCTCAGCAGGTCCGAAAAAGTGTCTGGACGCTTACTCGCGTCCCGTAGCAGCGCCGAGGGATGATAAAAGGCCGTCATCCAGACTCCGTTCTGCTGCTCCCAGCGGCCGTGGTCCCGGGTAATGCGATAATCGGGCCGGATGAGCCTCTGGGCGGCGATACGGCCCAGGCAGACGAGGATTTTCGGCTGTACCAGCTGGATTTGCGCTTCCAGAAAGGGCCAGCAGGCATCCTGCTCCGTTTCCAGGGGGTCCCGGTTCTGGGGCGGGCGGCATTTGACGATGTTGGCAATGTAGCAGCGCTTCCGGTCCACATCGATGATGGAGAGCATTTCGTCCAGGAATTGCCCGGCGGCTCCCACGAAGGGAATGCCCCGCCGGTCCTCTTGCTCGCCGGGGCCTTCACCCACGAACATCAGCTTGGCCTCCCGGTTCCCGGCTTCAAAGACTACGTTGTTCCGGGTGGTGCATAAGTCACAGCTCCGGCAGGCCATACATTGCGCTTTCAGTTGCTCCCAATCCATATTATCGGCTCCTTCTCCGGTCCATCCGCCGTCTCCGGCGGCGATTGCGGTAATTGGCGGTGCGGACCCAGCGGACGATCAGCAGCAGGAGCATCAATCCCGCCAGGATCAGCACGGCGATGCCCAGATAACGCAAGACCATGTCCACAGTGTCGGATGTCCCAGCTTCGGAGGTAGTTCCCACATCTCCGGCAGTGGTGGCAGCCATCGCCGAGGGGTTCATAGCCACCAGATCCGACTGTGCCAGGCAGACATTCCCCTGCCATAGCTGGATCACATCCAGCACCGCACCGTTCTCAATGGGTGCCGTAAAACTTCCGCTGGTGCGGACGTAACGGACCGTGACGCTGCTCAGGCCTGTATCTGCCGGAAGCAGGGCCTTGACGGAGGCAGTGGGGCCAACGGCCACATTGTTTTCTCCGTTGGTCACAGGAATGCTGGCCCAGACCTGGCCGGGATAGAATACCTGGGCCACCTGATAATTGGTGAAGCCCACGTCCAGCATTTTGCTCATTTCCACGAACTCCCGGAAGGTTATGACTTCGTCCTCATTCTCCGGGTTGTATTCAGGGGTGGTGTTGACAACTACGCCGATGTAAGAGAGACCCCCCTGCTCTGCCATGATCATCAGGCTCCGTTTGCCCTGGGTACTGTAGGAAACTTTGCCGCCCTTGCAGCGGTCCTCCTGGTACATTTCCAAAATGTAGCGACTGATCATGTAGTTGTTGGTGAACAGGGTCTGGCTTTCGGGACGGACATCGTGGGCACCCAGACCGTACACGCCGGTGCTGAGAGCGTCCACCAGCAGATCGCTGTCCATGCAGGCCAGGGTCAGCCGCACCAGATCTCTGGCGGTGATGGTCTGGCCGTCCTCCTCAATGCCGTGGACATTCTTGAAAACCGTGTCCTTGCAGCCCAATTCCCGTGCCTTTTCGTTCATCCACTTGAGATAGGTGGTGGTGGACCCGCCGTAATATACGGCCAGGGCCACGGCAGCATCGTTGGCGGAGCCAACCATCATGCAGTACATCAGATCCTCCATGGTGATCTGCTCCCCGGCCACCAGTCCCACCACACTGGACCCATTGGGGACCTGGTCCAGCATTTCCTGGGTAATGGTCACAACATCTCCCGATGCACCCTGCTCTACGGCGATTAGGCCCGTCATCAGCTTCACAAAGCTGCCCGGATCGAACTTCATGTCCATATTGGTCCCGTAGACCACCGTGTCGCTGTTGACCTCATAGAGAATACTGGCCTGGGCGGTATTCAGAATGGAATCCGAGCGCAACGGCACCTGAGCCTCCAGCGTATGGCACCCGGCTATGACGGAGGAATCCTCCTCCGCTGCACGGACAGGAACAAAGTTGCACCCCAGCACCAGAAGGACGGAAAGCAGCAGACAAACGAAGCGTTTCATTTTCATTTTTCTCCCCCAAATGCTCCCGCCGGACTTGTCCGGAGGAAAGAAATCGTGTATAATACTTTGTGAAAAGCATTATACCAGTTTTCCCCGGATTCGTCAACGGAAGGAGCGGAAGCCTATGAAAAAAGCCGGTTGGGCCTTCGGAATTTTGGCCGCAGTGCTGCTGGCCTTCCTTTTAGGCCTTGCTTTGGGCCGAAATACCCGGGAGGGGTCCGTGAGTGTTTACTATGGCGCTTTCACCCCGCCTGAATTGACGGCTTCTGCCGGAAAACGCCAGACAGTCGCTGCCGATGCTTCCGATGGGAGCGAACCGGCCGCGGAGACCACTTCGGCCCCCACAGAATCAGGTCCAGTGAATATCAATACAGCCTCTTTGGAAGATCTGCAGCGGCTTCCCGGCGTGGGACCTGTCATCGCTCAACGAATCATCGACTATCGGGAGACCAACGGACCCTTTTCCAGCGTAGAAGCGCTCATCAATGTGAAGGGCATCGGGGAGAAAACCTTGGCGAAAATTCTGGAATACGCCTGTACGGGAGGATAATATGAAAATTTGTGTAGTGGATGACGAGGACCTGCTGGTCAAAGGCATCCGATTCAATCTGAAAAACGAGGGCTACGAGGTTGTTACCGGCTCCAACGGCCTGGAAGCTGTGGACCTGGCCCGGAACGAAAGGCCGGACCTGATGGTGCTGGACGTGATGATGCCGGAAATGGACGGTTTGACCGCCTGCACGAAAATTCGGGAATTTTCCCAGGTACCCATCATTTTGCTGACGGCCAAGACCGACGACCTGGACAAGCTCATGGGCTTTGACGTTGGGGCCGACGATTATCTCACCAAGCCTTTCAACATTCTGGAACTGAAGGCCCGCATCCGGGCTCTGCTCCGCCGGTCCGGCAGCACTCAGGAGCAGGCGGAGACTGCCAACCGGCTGACCATTGGGGATATTTCCCTGGACCTGGACTCCCGGAATGCCTACGCCGGGGGAAAGCTGGCAGAGCTGACCGCCAAGGAGTTCGACGTCATTGAATTTCTCATGCGGAACGCCAACCGGGTCTATTCCCGGGAGGCTTTGCTGGACACCATCTGGGCTTTGGAGTACCGCAGCGACATCCGCACCGTGGACGTGCATATCCGCAGACTTCGGGAAAAGCTGGAAAAGGACCCGGCAAAGCCGCAGTATATTCTAACGAAATGGGGCGTTGGCTATTACTTCCGAAAAGAATGAGGGTCGGTTCCGACGCTATGGGAACACCCAGTTCCGCTATGCAATGACCTATGTGGCCATTACCCTGCTGGTGCTGTTGTTCTTGAATTTCTATACTACCCGCACCAGTCAGGAGTTGTTTTTCAACAGCAAACAGACCGCCATGATCGAGCGATGCAAGCTGGCAGCCACGGAATTCTCTACTCTGGAGGTGTTCAGCCCGGCTACCGTCTCCTCGGCGGTGGAGCAGTTGGGCTCCCTGCGGGTGAGCCGCCTGCTGGTGACGGACCAGAGCGGCATGGTGATTTACGATTCTCTGGCCGGGGATTCAGCACTGGGCAAGACGGCACTGCTTCCGGAGATTGTCACGGCCTTGCGGGGCAACGATGTGTTTTCCGGCCAATACCGCAGCGGGGCCATGCATTCCCAGGCAGCCACGCCCATTTATTCCTACGGCTCCCTGCTGGGTGCGGTGTATATGTCGGAATTTGACGCTTCCCAGGGGGCCATCGTCCAGACGTTACAGAAAAACGTGTTCACCACTACATTGGCGCTGGAAGTGGTGCTGGTGATTTTTTCCCTGATTTTTGCATCCATTTTCTCTCATCGGCTAAAAAAAATTATGGATTCCATGGCTACCATCCAGAAGGGTGACTATACCCATCGGGTGGAGATCGGCGGCAGCGATGAACTGGCGGTACTGGGCCGGGAATTCAACGACCTGACGGATCGGCTGCGGACCTCCGAGCAGAAGCGGCAGCAGTTCGTCTCCGACGCTTCTCACGAGTTGAAAACGCCCCTGGCATCCATCAAATTGCTGTCGGATTCTATTTTGCAGAACGAAATGGACATGGAGACTGTCCGGGAGTTCGTTTCAGACATCGGCAACGAAGCCGACCGGCTGAACCGGATGTCCCAGAAGCTGCTGACCTTGACCCGTGCGGACAACACCGAGGAGGACCCCAGAGAAATCCTGGACATAGGTCCCACCGTGGAGCGGGTGGTGCGGATGCTGGAAATGATCGCAGCGGAGAACCGCATTAGCGTGTCCTGCCAGGTGGAGGCAGACTGCCCCATTCTGATTTTAGAAGATGATTTGTACCAGATCACCTTTAATCTGGTAGAAAACGGAATCAAATATAACAATCCTGGAGGCCTTCTGACTGTGAAAGTCTTCCGGCAGGAGGACAACGGGGTGCTGGAGGTCACGGATACCGGCGTGGGCATTTCCGAAGAAGCCGCCAAGCATGTCTTTGAGCGGTTCTACCGGGTGGACAAGGCCCGCTCCCGGAAAACCGGCGGCAGCGGCCTGGGCTTGGCCATCGTGCGGAATCTGGTCCAGCGGAACGGCGGCGAGATCGGCGTGGAAAGTGTTCTGGGGCAGGGGTCTACTTTCCGGGTGAGTTTCCCGATTTTTGACACCGAGGAGGAGCGTCAATGAAGCAAATTTTAGCCGTGTTGCTGCTCCTGTGCCTGCTCCCCGGCTGCACCTACTCCGACCGGCAGGACCAGCTTCACTTCTACTACCCCACCGCTTTTGTGTCCTACGGCGACAGCCAGGGAGTCCTGGGTAGCGAAGACCGTGACCTGGGAAGCCACCGGGAGGACATGAAATACTTGGTGACCATGTACCTTTCCGGCCCGGCGGACAAGAGCCTGCGCAATGGCTTCCCGGCCAGCGTGAAGCTGGTGTCCTGCGAGATTCGCCGCCAACAGGTCTGTATTCTGCTTTCCGGGGACCTGGACAGCCTGAGCCCCTTAGAACGGACTCTGGTCTGCGCCGGATTGGCGAAAACCGTGCTGGAGGCAAGCGGTATGACCACCGTCCGCATTGCCACGGAGAAGGGCGCTCTCTCCGGGGACGGGGCCTTGATTTTTGATAACGACAGCCTTTTATTGGAGGACAACGCTTCGGAAATGCCTGAGGAGGAATGAGGAAAACCATGAAACTGATCTCCTGGAACGTGAACGGCTTGCGGGCCTGTCTGGGCAAGGGCTTTACGGATGCTTTTGAAGCCTTGAATGCAGACTTTTTCTGCCTGCAAGAGACGAAATTGCAGGCAGGACAGGTAACACTGAACCTGCCCGGATACCATCAGTTTTGGAACTATGCGGAGAAAAAGGGCTACTCTGGCACGGCGATTTTTGCCAAAAAAGAACCGCTTTCCCTGCGACTGGGGCTTGGGGTCCCGGAATTGGACACGGAAGGGCGCCTTATTACCTTGGAGTATGAAAATTTCTTCCTTGTTACCTGCTACACCCCCAACGCTCAGCCGGAACTGGCCCGCATTCACCATCGACTCCGCTGGGAGGATGCTTTCCGGACGTATCTGGTGGGATTGGACAAGGAGAAACCGGTACTGATTTGCGGCGATCTGAATGTGGCTCACAATGAAATCGACCTGAAAAACCCTGCCTCCAACCGGGGAAACGCCGGCTTTTCTGACCAGGAGCGCGAGGCCTTCGGGCAACTGATTTCCGCCGGCTTTACAGATTCCTTCCGGCATTTGTACCCGGAACAGACCGGGGCGTACAGCTGGTGGAGCTACCGGTTCCATGCCCGGGAAAAGAACGCAGGCTGGCGTATTGACTACTTCCTCGTCTCCGACCGGGTGAAGGACCAAATTCAAGAAGCCTCCATCCACCCGGAGATTTTCGGCTCGGACCATTGTCCCGTGGAATTGGATATTGACCTATAAAGAGTGACCCGTTTCCAAATTTTGGAAACGGGTCACTCTTTATTCTACGGATTTCAGTGCTTCAGCCATATTGATGCGGTCCAGCTTGAAATACAGCACCCCGTCCACCAGTGCGGCGGCCAGGAACGTCAGCACCACGGACAGCACATAGGATAGGGGCAGCAGCCGTGCGGTGAACCAGACCATGTCGATTTGAATTTGGCTCATGACAAAGCTCAGCAGTGCCCAGCCTCCGCCGAGACCCAGCAGAACCCCCATGCCGGTCAGCAGGAAATTCTCCTTAAAGACGTAGGCAGCGGTCTCCCGGGCGTTGAAGCCCAGAACTTTGATGGTGGCAATTTCACGGAGCCGTTCGGTGATGTTGATGTTGGTCAGGTTGTACAGCACCGTTACCGCCAGCAGCCCGGCGCAGATGACCACCACGGCGATCACCAGGTCCATGGCCTGGAGCATGGAGCGGACCTGATCGGCTACGTCCTTGTTGACCGTCACGTTTATCACGCCGCTGCGCTTGGCGATGCTGCTTGCGGTTTGGTGGGCATCCTGGCCCTCCCGCAGGGTAACGTATGCCACCTGGCTTTCCGGGACGCTGCCCCATTGGGCCGCCAGGGTCTCCGGGGACACAACGGCGTAGTTATACACGTCGTTGTCGAAAATGCCGGAAACGGTCAGCGCCAGGGCCTGCATATTCGAGGAGCGGAGGGTTACAGTGTCCCCTACCCCGATGCCCATTTTCTTGGCGATGCCAATGGACAGCAGCACCTCGCCATCCTTGGGCAGGAGGATGCTTTCGGAATCCTTGTGGAAGTCAATGGCCCGGCCCAGACCGGAGCCACCGGCGAGCATGGTTACGTCCTTGGTCTTGCCGTCAAAGTCCAGAGCCATGCTGCTTTGATAGAGGAAGCAGACATCGGAAACGCTGTCCGCCATGGCGGTACGGAAGGCATCCTGGGCATTTTCATCCTGTCCGTCGGTGAATCGGACCTCAATGTCGTATTTCGTCACTTCTTCGTACTGGAAGGACACGATATTTTTGATGGAATCCCCCAAGCCGAATCCGGTCAGGAGCAGCGCCGTGCAGCCGCCGATGCCCACCAGCATCATCAGAAGCCGCTGGCGATAGCGGAACACGTTGCGAAGCATGACCTTGTTCAGAAAGCTGATGTTCTTCCAGAAGGGCAGGTATTCCAGCAGAATTTTCTTGCCGGAGGTTGGGGGCTTGGGCCGGATCAGCTCTGCGGGGACTTCCTCCAGAGTCCGGCGGCAGCAGTACCAGGTGACGGCCAGACTCACCAGAATGTAAATGATCGCCACGGGAATGCAAAGTCCCCAGTCTACCACCAGCGTCACGGCGCTGGTCAGGTTCAGAATGATGGAATAGGCGTTCCAGAGGATGATTGGGAACAGCACACAGCCCAGGGCAATGCCCAGGGTGCAGCCCAGCAGCGCCGCCGAGCCGGAGTAAAGCAGATATTTGCGGATAATTTCCCGGTTGGTGTAGCCCAGGGCTTTCATGGTGCCGATCTGGGTCCGTTCTTCCTCTACCATTCGGGTCATGGTGGTAATGCACACCAGGGCAGCTACCAGCAGGAAGAACACCGGGAACACCCGGGACACGCCCTGCACGATGTCCGAGTTGCTGTCCAGAGACAGATAACCCACGTTGGTATTCCGGGTCAACACATAGACTTCCGGGGCGGTCATGGAGTCGATGGTCTCCCGGGCATCATCCAGCTGAGATTTGGCATCGTCCAGCTTTGCCTTGGCTTCCGCCAGCTGGCGTTCGCTTTCTGCCTTGCCGTCTTCATATTCCTGCTTCTTTTTATCCAGGGTAGTCCGGGCCTCCTGCAGGGCCTGCTCCCCTTCCGTCAGGGTTTTGCTTTCCTTGTCGATGGTGGCCTTGCCACTGTCCAACTGGGCCTGACCGGCTTCCAGCTGGGCCTCTGCAGCGGCAAACTGGGCTTCCATTTCCGCCTTCTGGCCGTCCAGTTCCGCAAATCCGGCGTCGATCTGGTCCATAGCATCGGAAAGCTGGCTTTGAGCCGCTTCCAGTTCGGCTTTTTGAGCCTCCACCTGGACCTTTTGTTCCTTCAATTCTTCCAGTTGGGCGGAATAGGTCTCCTGCTGGGCTTTCAGCTCATCCAGCTTGGCCTGATATTCCGTCTGTTTGGCTTTCAAATCATCCAGCTTCTGCTGCAACGATGCGATGGTGTCGGCGCTGACGCCGCTCTCGACCGCCTGGTCCAGCGCTGCCTGAGCGGCCTGGACACTGGTGTCCATGACCTTCATCAATGTATCCAGCACCTGAATGCTCACGTCCAGTTGCTGCAGACCCGTTTCCAGCTGGCTGATGCCGGAATTCAGCTGGGCCAGCCCGGCATTCACCTGCACCAGCCCGGATTCTACCTGCCGCTGATTCTGGGAAACGGTCTTGTAATTGTCATAAAGGGTCTTGGTGGCCTCGGTGATTTGGGCATAAGCTTCCGCTTTGGCTTCGGCCAGGGCCTGCCGGGACTGGCTCAGGGTAACGGTACTGTCCAGCAGGGTGTCCTGCCCCTGACTCAAGGCTTCCTTGCCGGATTCCAAAGCCACTTCGTTGGCTTCCAGGGTAGCCTCCGCCTGGTCCAGCTGGGCCTTGGCCTCCGCCAGCTGGGCTTCCGCCTCTTTTTTGCCGTCATTATAATCCTGCAGGCCCTGCTCATACGCTGCAAGGCTGTCCTGGTACTGCTGCTCGGCGTTGTTTTGGACATTTTCATACCGGGCCTGGGCAATGGGGGCCAGCAGCGGCTTCAGAATCTCCGCTTCAGCATCCATCGCATCGTCAAAGGCTTCCGTGTAGACAGCGTAGTCGCCGGGAATGGTCACATGGATTTCCATGTAGTAGTCCAGATCGAAGCTCTCTCTGGGCAGGTACACATAAGAGGACACCGAGCCATTGCCGATGGTCGTGGTCCCTCGGTTCATGTCCATGTAAAGGGGCGTGCTGACGTAGCCTACCACCGTAAATGTCTTGTACTTCAGCGCGGATAGAGTATCTTCGCTGTTCTCTTCCAACACGGTGATGGTGGCCCCGATGGCGGCCTTGCCGGAATGATGGCCGTCCAGCAGGCACTCGTCGGGATTTTCCGGCATCCGCCCCCCCTGCAGCAACACCCTGTCCAGCTTTTCCGGCAGGGCGTAAAATTTATAGACCCCCTCTGTATCCCGGTCCGACCGGCGGGCCAGGGCGTCCAGGGTCCACACCCCTTCTGCCTCCGCGACCCCTTCCAGGGCGGCGATCTTCTCCACATCGGATAAGTCCCAGCCGTAGGTACTGAGGAGCTGCAGATCGAACATATTTTGCTCGTCCATGTACTTCTGTCCCGTAGCCACCATGTCGGTCTTGGTGGTCCGCAGGCCCACGAACATGGAGGCTCCCAGGGCGATAATAACGATGATGGCGATGTACCGGCCCAGGGAACGGCGAACGGAGGACAGAAGATTCTTATTCTGAATATTTCCTCGTTTCATAAATCACCACTCGATGTCTGCAATGTTCTGGGGATGGTCGTTGACGGTCTCGGAAACCACCGTGCCGTTTTTTACCCGGATGACCCGGTCCGCCATGGCGGTCAGGGCGCTGTTGTGTGTAATGATGATGACGGTCATGCCTGTGGACCGGCCCGTGTCCTGCAACAGCTTCAGAATGGCCTTGCCGGTTTGGTAATCCAGTGCGCCGGTAGGTTCGTCGCAGAGAAGCAGCTTCGGATTTTTTGCCAAAGCCCGTGCAATGGCCACCCGCTGCTGCTCGCCGCCGGAAAGCTGGCTGGGAAAATTCTTCATGCGGTTGCCCAGACCCACTTCCTCCAGGACCGTGGCCGCATCCAGGGGATTTTTGCAAATTTGGTTCGCCAGTTCCACATTTTCCAGAGCGGTCAGATTTCCTACCAGATTGTAAAATTGGAACACGAAGCCCACGTCCTGCCGCCGGTACTGAGTCAACTCCCGACGGTTCATGCCGGAGATCTCTTTCCCGTCCAGCAGGACCTTGCCGGTAGTCAGGGTATCCATGCCGCCCAGTATATTCAAAAGGGTGGTCTTGCCTGCACCGGAGGGGCCGACGATGACCACCAGCTCCCCTTTTTCCACGGTGAAGCTGGCATCATGCAGGGCCGAAATGGCCAACTCCCCCATCTGATAGGTTTTTCCCACGTTCCGAAATTCCACGAATGCCATTTTCGCACCTCCTTTTTTCCTATTATAGCATAGCAATGCCGGGTTTGTCCAAACGATTTGTGAACATATCAAGAAAACCGGCCCCGAAGGACCGGTTTTTTTACTTTTTCCGAAAGACGAGCAACTTACTGGCCACGTAATTGATGATGACCACGAACACGCTGACGGCCAACTTGACGATGTTGCCGTTCCAGCCAAGAATATCCACCAGCAACCAAACGAGGCCCGTTTCCATTGCTCCGGACCCCAGCCGGCAGCCCACGAATTTTGCCGCTTCCGGCAGGACGACTTTGGCCGACCAGTCGTGGCTCCGGAACACGAAGGGCTTGTTGGTGAAAAAGGCGAAGATAACGGCTCCGACCCAGGCGATGGCGTTGCTCCATCCGCCAGACAGGTGGGCAAAATTATAAAGGGGCAGATAAATGGCGTAATTGACCAGTGTGGTCAGAACGCCGAACACCAGATAGCTGACAATATCCCGCTTTTCCCGCAGAAAAGTCATAATTTTATTCCACAAATGACATGGCCTCCTTCTTGGCTTGATTATAACACAGCTTTTTCCTGTTGACAACCCCAAGGACGTGAATAAGCCATATCAAATGGCGCATACTGAATGCAAAACGGGTATTGTGTTTTTGACCGGTTTCCGGTAAAATATAGGTACAAGACAACGAAGGAGCGAGAACCATGAAAGTTGCATTTTTTGACGCAAAGCCTTATGATAAGCCCGGGTTCGACCATTATGCCCAGGAGGCAGGCATCGAGATCAAGTATTTCGAGACCCACCTGAACGAGGACACCGTGTCCCTGGCCGCCGGGTATGACTGCGTTTGCGTGTTCGTGAATGATACCGTCAACGCCGCCGTGGCCGAGAGCCTCTATCAGGGCGGCACCCGAATGATCGCCCTGCGGTGTGCAGGCTTCAACAATGTGGACACCCGTGCCTGCTTCGGCAAAATCCATGTGTTCCGTGTCCCGGTTTACTCCCCTTACGCCGTGGCCGAGCACGCCATGGCTCTGCTGCTGACCATTAACCGGAAAATTCACAAGGCCTACAACCGGACCCGGGAATTCAATTTCAGCCTGGCGGGTCTGACGGGCTTCGACCTTCACGGCAAGACCGTGGGCGTCATCGGCACCGGCAAGATCGGCCGCATTTTTGCAGACATCTGCAAGGGCTTCGGCATGAACGTGCTGGCCTACGATAAATTCCACAACCCGGATGCGGGGTTGAACTATGTGGACCTGCCGGAATTGTTCGCCAAGGCGGATGTCATCTCCCTCCACTGCCCGCTCACCGAGGAGACCCACCACATGATCGACGATGCCGCCGTGGAGCAGATGAAGAAGGGTGTGGTCATCGTGAACACCTCCCGGGGCGGCCTTATTGATACGGAATCCCTTATCAACGGCATCAAAGTGGGCATCGTGGGCGCCGCCTGCCTGGATGTGTATGAGGAGGAGGGCGACCTTTTCTATGAGGATTTCTCCGGCAGCGTCATTCAGGACGACAAGCTGGTGCGGCTCATTGCCATGCCCAATGTCATCGTCACCTCGCACCAGGCGTTCCTGACCAAGGAGGCTCTGGACAACATCGCCCACACCACCGTGGATAATATGGTGAAGTTTGAAAAGGGCATCGAAAGCCCGGAAACCGAGGTCTGTTACCACTGCGGCCGTCAGACCGACTGCCGGAAGGAACGGCACAAGAAGTGCTTCTAAGAAGAATACCGCCGGAGATGTAAGCCATCTCCGGCGGAAAATTTTAATTTCTCAGCAGTTTTTCCACAGCCGCCAGCTTGATACAGGTGCAGAAAATGTCCATAGCTTTCTGCAATTCCGCTACCGTTGGGTAGCTGGGGGCAATGCGGATGTTGCTGTCCTCCGGGTCCACCCCGTAGGGGAATGCGGCGCCGGCACCGGTCATGGTAACGCCGGCCTCGGCGCAGAGCTTCAAGGCCCGCTTGGCGGTTCCCGGCATGGTAAAGAAGCTGACAAAATAGCCGCCTTTCGGCTCCACCCATCGGGCAAAGCCGCAGGGAGCAACCTCACGGTTCAATGTGTCAAAGACCACATGGAACTTGGGCCGGAGAATGGCGGCGTGCAGCTTCATGATCTCCAGGGTGTGGGTCTTGTCCTTGAGGAAGCGCACATGGCGCAACTGGTTGATTTTGTCGTAGGAGATCATTTGAACGCCCATCAGCTTGGTGAAGTAGGCAATGTTGGCCTCGGAGGCCGCCAGCACGGAGAAGCCCGCCCCGGCGAAGGTGATTTTAGAGGTGGAAGCAAATTCCATGACCATATCCGGATGACCCGCCTGGGCACACAGGGAAAGAATGTCCGGGAAGGGCCGGTAGTCGCCATCGAACTCGTGGAGGCCGTAGGCGTTGTCCCACATGATGACGAAATCCGGGGCAGTGGGGTTCAGATTTGCAAAACGGCGGATGGTCTCGTCGGAATAGACGATGCCGTCGGGATTGGAATATTTCGGCACGCACCAGATGCCCTTTACGCTCTTGTCCTGCACATATTTTTCCACCAGGTCCATGTCCGGGCCATCGTAGGTCATGGGGATTGGAATGAGCTCTGCACCCATGAACTCCGTGATGCGGAAGTGCCGGTCATAGCCGGGGCTGGGGCAGAGAAATTTCACCTGCTCCTCCTTGCACCAGGGCCGCTCGCTGTGGAGCAGGCCGTGGGTGTAGGCACGGGTGATGACATCGGACATCAGCGTCAGACTGGAAGGGCCGCCGATGAAGGTCTGCTCCGGTTTGCAGCCTAACACGTCCGCCCAGTAGGCCCGTGCACTAGGGATACCGGCCAACTCACCGTAATTCCGGCAGTCCAGGCTACCGTCCATGCATTCCTCCGGGGTGGTCACGGCAGTCAGAATTCCGCTGACCAGGTCCAATTGCTCCGAGGAGGGCTTACCTCGGGCCATATTCAAATGCAGTCCCAACTGCTTTTGTTCATCAAAGGCTCTGAGAAGCGCTTCGTGCTCCTGTTCCAGTTCTTCTCTGGATTTGCAGGAATAGGGGGTCATATCCATCATCCTTCCGCTGAAAATGCTTTGTTGACCGGGACATTATACGTCCTTCTCTTAAAAAATGCAATATGCAACATGCCAAAAATTCATATTTTACGCTGTGCGGATTTGGATTCGTAACAATCCACAAAAGAGGTGGGAAACCCCACCTCTTTTTTTACACTGGGACTTCTTGCTTTTTCAACGATTTTCACATAGAATTCAACTGCAATACTCTCTTACCTGCTGAAATTTTTTTAGAAAGGGAACGGAAACGGAATGGGCGAACATCTGAACGTACCGGAAATCTTTGGAAGCGACGTATTTAACGAGGCGGTCATGCAGCAGCGGCTGTCCCCGGCGGTCTATCACGCCTGGAAAAACAGCATCGCCACGGGCCTGCCCCTGGAGCTGCCGGTGGCCAACGAAATTGCCGAAGCCATGAAGGTCTGGGCCATCGAGCATGGCGCCACCCACTTTACCCACTGGTTCCAGCCTATGACGGGCATCACGGCGGAAAAGCACGATTCCTTCATTGAGCCCATCGGAGACGGGCGGGTCATCATGGCCTTCTCCGGAAAAGAGTTGGTCCAGGGCGAATCCGATGCCTCCTCCTTCCCCTCCGGCGGTCTGCGGGCCACTTTTGAAGCCCGTGGCTACACCGCCTGGGACCCCACGGCATTCGCCTTCGTGAAGGACGGGAGCCTGTACATTCCCACCTGCTTCTTCTCCTATACCGGCGCAGCCTTGGACAAAAAGACCCCCCTGTTGCGATCCATTGACGAAGTTTCCCGGGAGGCCATCCGCATCCTGCGACTGTTCGGCGATCAGGAGACCAAGCGCATCATCTCCTGCGTGGGTGCTGAGCAGGAGTATTTTCTGCTGCCCAAAGATTTGTATGCCCAGCGGGAGGACCTTCGGCTCACGGGCCGAACACTGTTCGGTGCACCGGCTCCCAAGGGCCAGGAAATGGGCGACCATTATTACGGCACTATCCGCACCCGTGTGTCCTCCTTTATGAAGGACTTGGACGAACAGCTCTGGCGGCTGGGCATTCTGTCCAAAACCAAGCACAATGAAGTGGCCCCCTGCCAGCATGAAATGGCTCCGGTGTACACCGACGCCAACACCGCCTGCGACAACAACCAGCTGGTCATGGAGATCATGAAGAAGTGCGCCGCCAAGCACAATTTGGTGTGCCTGCTTCATGAAAAGCCCTTTGCAGGGGTCAACGGTTCCGGCAAGCATAACAACTGGTCTCTGGCTACCGACACAGGCAAGAATCTGTTCAGCCCGGGCAAGACGCCCCGGCAGAATGCTCAATTTCTGGTTTTCCTGGCGGCCTTCGTCCAGGGCGTAGACGAATATCAGGATTTCCTCCGCTCCACCGTGGCCTTTGCTGGCAACGATCACCGGCTGGGTGCCAATGAGGCTCCGCCTGCTATCCTCTCTATCTTCCTGGGTGATGAGCTGACTGCCGTGGTGGATTCCATCATCAACGGCACCAACTATCAGGAGCCGGAGAAGAGCGTCATGCGTATCGGCGTAGACGTGCTGCCCGCTATCCCCAAGGACACCACTGACCGGAATCGGACGTCTCCCCTTGCCTTTACCGGCAACAAGTTTGAATTCCGGATGCTGGGCTCCTCCCAGTCCATTTCCGGCCCGAATATCGCTCTGAACGCCATCATGGCCGAGGAACTGGGTAAATTTGCCGACGCTCTGGAAAAGGCGGTGGACTTCGATGCCACTTTGCAGACCCTCATCTGCGACGCCCTGACCAACCACCAGCGCATCATCTTCAACGGCAACGGCTATTCCTCTGAATGGACTCTGGAGGCTGCCCGCCGGGGCCTGAGCAACTACGCCTCTACCAATACGGCCCTGCCCAGCTACATCAGTGAGAAGAACCTGGACCTGGTGACCCGCCGGAGAATTTTCTCCGCAGAGGAATTCCGGGCCCGGTATGAAATTCATCTGGAAGCCTATGTCAAGACCGTCCGCATCGAGGCCCGGACCATGGTGGACATGATCCGCAAGCAAATTCTTCCGGCTGTCTTTGACTATACCCGTGACTTGGCCCAGAGCGTTGCCCTGAAGCAGGCGGCGGGGGTTCCCTGCAAGAGCGAAACGGAGCTTCTGAACCGGCTCAGCACCACTGCTGACCGGCTCTATGAGACCTGTGAGGCCCTGAATACCCATGTGCAGAATATCCCCACGGTGCAGGACCTGCGCCGGGCAGATTACTGCCACGATGTGCTTCTGCGGGATATGGCCTATGCCCGGAAGGATGCAGATACTTTGGAGGCTTTGGTGGGCAAGTCCCGCTGGCCCTACCCCACCTATTCCGATTTGCTCTTCTACTAAGAAAATATAATAAACCAGGCAGTATCCGTTAATTTCGGATACTGCCTGGTTTTTGCGTTCCAAGAACAACAATGCCCCTCCGGGAATTGCCCGGAGGGGTCATGCTCAGCCGATATTTTTCAGCGCATCAATATACTGCTTCCGGCGGCACTCCTTTTCCGCCAGGTATTCCTGGTCGTTTCCGGCGTGGAGCTCCCGAAGATATTCGTAGTGATTCTGCAGAATGGTCTCGTTGTCACGAGACATCATCATCACAGCGATGGAGGAACACTGATCGCTGGCCCGTTCCAGATAGGTCAGGGTCTCCATGAACACCAGACCGGAGTTCACGGAGCAGGCTCTGGCCTTCAAGCGCTTGGTGTGCCGGTCCCGCAGGATCATCACCATATCGTCAATGACTTCCTCAAAGGGCTCGATTTTTCGGACCAGCTGCTTGTCATCCCGAGAAAAAGCATCCACGGTCATGGAGAGAATTTCGTTGACCGCACCGCAGATAATCCTCAATTCCTGCTTGGCCATGTCGGAGAAGCTGCCGCCGTCCGCGCTGAGCTGCTGGGACAGCTCCACCAGATTGGTGGCATAATCCCCTACCCGCTCGAAGTTGGGGACTACCTGCATGAGCATGTCCAGCTGCCGGTCCTCCTGCTCACTTTCCACGGCCTTACTCAGGCCAATGAGGAAGTGATCGGAGGTGTCCGCAAATGTGTCCAGGCAATCTTCGTCCTGGTCAATTTTCTTCACAGTGCCGGCATCATACTTGAAAAGCTGCTCACAACCACGGGCAAAGTTGTCCTTGGCGATGGCCCCCATGGCGGACACGGCCTTGGTGGCCTCGCTGACGGCCACAGCGGGAGAAATATACAGCTTCGGGTCCAAGGTATGCAGTTCCGGATGGGGCAGGTCCTCGGGCTTGTCCTCCTTCACGATAACCTTGGACAGCTTCACCAGCTGATTGGTGAAGGGCAGCAGAGCAATGGCGGTGATGACGTTAAAAATCGTCTGGAAATTGGCGATGCCGCCGCTGTCCACGGCCTTGGTCCAGAAACTGTCCCCAAACAGACAGTTTTTCTGCAGAATGGTCATGACGATCATAAAGAGAACGGTACCGATGGTGTTGAAGGCAATATGGACCACACCGGTGCGCTTGGCGTCCTTACTGGAACCGATGGAGCAGACCATGGCTGTGGTAACGCAGGTACCCAGGTTGATGCCCATGATAACGGGATAGACCATGGCGAAGGTCATGGCACCGGTGGAGGAAAGAGCCTGAAGCATACCCACCATGGCAGAGGAGCTCTGGACTACCACCGTCAGCACCAGACCGGACAAAATGCCCAGCAGCGGGTTCCCGGCGAACCGGGCCAGAATGGCGGCAAATTCCGGAGAATCAGACAGGGGATTCACGGCGGCGGTCATGTTCAGAAGGCCGGAGAACAGGATACCGAAGCCGATGAAAATATCGCCGACAGTTTTGGCACTCTTGCGCTTCACGAACATGATGAGAATAATGCCAACTACCAGGGCAATGGGGGCCAGATTCTCCGGCTTGCAGAATTCCAGGATCATGTTGCCGTTGGAATCAATGTCCATCAGGCGGATGATTTGGGCGGTGATGGTTGTGCCGATGTTGGCGCCCAGGACGATGGAGACGGCCTGCTGCAGGGACAACACGCCAGCACCGATCAGGGCCACGGTCAGCACGATGGTAGCGGTGGAGCTTTGAATGACGGCCGTGACCAGCGTACCGGTGAGCACGCCCACCAGGACATTGCCGGTGACCTTTTCCAGTACCTTTTTCAGGGCTGCGCCGGAACTGTTTTTCAGACCGTCACCCATGATCTCGATACCGTAGAGGAACATGGCCAAGCCGCCAAGCAGCTTGATGATGGCAAAAATATCCATACTTTACCTCAGTGATTTTATTTTTCGACCCATCCGGGCCATAATACAATTATATGCAATCCAAGGGCAAATGTATATATGTGTTTTTTGCTAAATTTTTACGTTTCTCGGCTGAAAATTTGTTAGGCGGTGCTTACTTTCCGGTGGAGCCGAAGCCGCCGGTGCCACGGAGGGTCTCGGTGAGCCGGTCTGTTTCCATGTATGCAGGGGTCAGCACCGGGGTGATGATGAGTTGGGCAATGCGCTCCCCGGAGGCAATGGTCTGGGGTTCGGGACCGTGATTGTAGAGGACCACGGTGATCTCCCCCCGATAGTCGCTGTCGATCACGCCGACCTTGTTCGCCGGCGCCAGGCCCCGTTTGGTAGCCAGGCCGCTGCGGGCGTAGACAAGCCCGGCGCAGCCCTCCGGAACTTCCAGCGCCAGCCCGGTGGGGACCCGGGCGGTTTCGCCGGGGAAGATCGTCAGCGGGGCTTCCAGACAGGCATACAGGTCTGCACCGGCGGCCTGGGCCGTGCCGTAGGTGGGCAGCAGCGCCCCCTCCCGGAGTTTTTTTACACGAATGGCTTCCATTACTTCATCCCTTTCAAATCGCCCTGCCAGTCCTCCCAGAGGACGATCTTATTTTCTTTCAGACTTTTGGGCACGTCGATGAGCCGCTGATTGGAGGACCCCCGGAACCGGAGGGCCAGGTCCTTTTTGGCTTCCACGAAGGGACCATCCACCAGCACGTCCAGATAGCCGAGGTATTCTCTCGTAATAGCCGGGTCCCCCAGCTTTCCGGGGAGGATGTCCCGGTCAAACAGATACCCGGAGAAGGCCCAGATGCTCTTTTTCGGGTATTTTACCTTCACCTGACGCAAAAGTTCCACGATGGGGCCCTGATTTTCCGGCTCAAAAGGCTCCCCGCCCAGCAGGGTCAGACCGCGGATATAGCCGGGGGCCAGCATTGCGAGAATTTGGTCAATGGTCTCCTGGGTGAAGGGCTTGCCGAAGTGAAAATCCCAGGCCTCCTGATTGAAGCAACCTTTGCAATGGTGGGTACAGCCGGAGACAAACAGACTCACCCGGACCCCGGGGCCGTTGGCAATGTCGCAGTTTTTGATGGTGGCGTAGTTCATTTTTCTTGCTCCTTTCTCAGTTTTCCGAACCAGCGGAAGGTCATAGGCCACAGACCGGAGGCCACAAAAGTCGTAAGCGTGTAACGCAGCAGCCGGGCAAAAAGATGCCCGTTGAACAGGACGTCCAGAGGCTTTTTCGTCAGTTCCATTACGGCAACCGTCACGATCAGCCCTCCCAGAGCCTTCAGCACCTGCGCCCAAGGGCAGGCTTTTACGGAAAAATGGGTGACTTTTTCATCCAAAATATAGCCGAGAATCAGACCAAGCAGCGCCCCCAGCAGGGTATAGGCGTTTTTCTGCCCGCCGGCCAGGCTGCCTGCATCGATGTCCGCCGGGAAAGGCCAGAACTGGGCGTAGCACAGGTAGCCGGCGGCCAGGACCAGCATCCCTGCCAGAGC
Source organism: Clostridiales bacterium (assembly GCA_022770345.1). Taxonomy (GTDB): domain Bacteria; phylum Bacillota; class Clostridia; order Oscillospirales; family Oscillospiraceae; genus Faecousia. Next base: position 41,793 of record JALEII010000113.1, read on the forward strand.
ATAGCTTGTCCGCTTCCTCTCCCCTTCCAGAAATACCGGCCGCAGGACAAAGAGCAGCACCAGGGAAATGAGCGCACCCACGCTTACGTCCAAAGGCGTATGGACCCCCAGATACATCCGGGAGACCGGAACCAGAACGGCTGCAACAATGCAGCAAATGCGAAGCCACTTCTTTTTCGTGACCATGGCCACGCTGCCGAAGACGGCTACGGCGCTCTGGGTATGGCCGCTGGGGAAGCTGTAATCATAGGCTCCCGCACGGGCCTTTTCCACAATGGTGAAATTGGGGTCCAGCATCCAGGGCCGGGGTACCCGGCAGGTCAGCTTCAAGAATTGAGCTGCCAGGGTGCCGGTCAGTCCAACTCCCATGATATAATAGCCTTTCCGCTTATCGATGCACCAGAAAAAAATCAGCGCCACCGCCAGAAACGCCGTCTCCTCTCCCAAGCGGGTAAGAAACATCATTACAGTGTCCAAAAAGGGGGTGCGGATGCTTTCGAGCAGATAAAGAAATCCCATAAGGTTGCCTCCGGAAGTTTGTTTTGGATCTATTATAGCAAGATATGGCCGGATTGTAAAGATTCACGGTGCCGCCTTGCATTCTTTTCAAATCCGGCGTATAATAAGGAAAAGCTTTTAGGAGGGATCGTATGTTTTCCCAGGAACCCCATTGTACTTATCGGAAAAGCCCTTTGGCGGACGTAATCTGCCAGCTGCGCTACCCGGAAATTTTAATGATTGCCGCTCAGTCTCCGGCGGCTTTTCAGGAGGCCGTCCGGCACACCTTTCCCAAATATGACCTGTCCAAGGTTCCCCAGCCCGGCCAGCAGGAACCTATCGTGAATCACCGCTTCGCCTCTCTGGACGGCAAGTGGCAGGTGAATCTCACCAGCAAATTTCTGTCCCTGACCTGCTCGGAGTATCATAATTGGGAAGAATTTGCAAAAATGCTGGACCTGCCGCTGGCGGCGTTCATCAAGACCTATGCCCCCTCCTGCTTTGAGCGGGTAGGTCTGCGGTACCTGAATTTTGTGTCCCGACGGGATCTTGGCCTGGATGGTGTCTCCTTTCGGGAACTGTTCCAGCCTTGCTATCTGGGCATTCTGGCAGAGGATGACGTGAACGAGGCCAGCACTACCCGCTGCTGCGTGGATGTGGAACTGAACCTCCCTGGCGGCTGCAAAGGGAAAATTCATGCCGGCCCCGGTCTGGTCCGCCGGAACGGCCAGCAGGACCCGGAAATCAAATTCGTGTTCGATCAGGACCTGTCCATGTCCGGCAATGTACCAGTGCAGTATAGCGCCGGTGCTCTCCATACCCTCCATGCCCAGTCCTTCCCCATTTTCCGTGGGGCGGTTTCGGACCGGCTTCACGAGGCCATGGAGCCAATCGACGAATAAAGGAGAATAACATGCCCTATTATTACTACGGTTTCGACTGGACGTATATCGTCCTGGTGCTGCCCTGCCTGATTTTGTCCCTGTGGGCCAGTGCAAAAGTGAACAGCACCTTCAAGAAGTATTCCCGGCAGCGGACCCTTCGGGGACTGACCGCTCAGGAGGCCGCCATGCGGGTCCTCAGCGCCAACGGCGTCAGTGGTGTCCGCATTGAACGGGTGTCCGGCAACCTGACGGACCACTATGATCCCCGAGCCAACGTCATTCGCCTTTCGGACAGCGTGTATGACAATACCTCCACCGCCGCCATCGGCGTGGCCTGCCACGAGGCCGGTCATGCAGTCCAGTACGCTCAGGACTACGCCCCCATCAAACTGCGCTCGGCCATCATTCCCGTGACGAATATCGGCTCCAAGCTGGCCATACCCCTGATTTTGCTGGGTATCCTGTTCTCCGGTCTGGGCCAGTTCTCTGATACCATTATCTATATTGGCATCGCCTGTTTTGGCCTTTCCGTGGTGTTCCAGTTTGCGACCTTGCCCGTGGAGTTCAACGCCAGCCACCGGGCCTTGCAGACCATTGAATCCACAGGCATCCTCACCGAGGAGGAGCAGAAGGGCGCACGAAAGACACTGACAGCTGCTGCCATGACGTATGTTGCAGCCACGGCCACGGCCTTGGCCCAGCTCCTGCGGCTTATTGTTCTGTTTGGCAGAAGAAATAACGACCGAAGATAAAATCTTCGGTCCGGAGTCTCGTGCCGTCTGAGAAATTTTTCCGCCCTGGGTCTTGACATCCGGGGCGGAATCCTTTATACTTTGCGAGGTATGAAAAGTATGAAAAATAGGACGGTGATCCCCATGCCTGGAGGCAAACATATTCTGGGCAAAAGCAACTCCCGCCGGGTGTTCGGCACGGCCAAGGTCGGCGATCGGGGGCAGATCGTCATTCCCAAGGAAGCACGGGAGCTTTTCCACATCCGCCCCGGGGATACGCTGCTGATCGTGGGCGAGGAGGATACGGGAATGCTCATCTCCCGGCCGGAGGCCCTGAATGATCTGGCGGATAAAATGTTGAATTCAGTAAAGAAAGAGGAGTAATCATGGACGCATTATTGGAACTCTATGAGCGCATGGGCATTTCCCCCGGTGTTTATGCTTATGGCGAAAAGATTCTGGACAAGCTGGCTGACCGGTTCGCCGCCGTGGACAAGGTAGCCGAGTATAATCAGGCCAAGGTCCTGGCTGCCATGCAGAAAAATCGGGTCAGCGCCGCCTGCTTCGTCCCCTCCACGGGCTACGGCTACGACGATACCGGCCGGGACTGCCTGGAACGGGTCTATGCGGATGTATTTCACACGGAGGCAGCTTTGGTGCGGCCTCAGATCACCTGCGGCACTCACGCCTTGACCGTAGCCCTCAGCGCCAACCTGCTGCCAGGAGATGAACTGCTTTCCCCCGTGGGGATGCCCTACGACACGTTGCAAGAGGTGATCGGCATCCGGGAAAGCCCCTGCTCTTTGAAGGAGTACGGCGTTTCCTACCGGCAGGTGGACCTACTGCCGGATGGCGGCTTCGATTTGGAGGGCATCCGTCGTGCCATCAATGAAAAGACCAAGCTGGTTACCATCCAGCGCTCCAAGGGCTATGCCACCCGGCCCACCTTCTCTGTGGACCGCATCGGTAAGCTCATTGAGTTTCTTAAATCCATCAAGAGCGACCTTGTCTGCATGGTGGATAACTGCTACGGTGAGTTTGTGGAGACCATCGAGCCTTCCGACGTGGGAGCGGACCTGGTGGTGGGTTCCCTCATCAAAAACCCAGGCGGCGGCTTGGCCACCAGCGGCGGCTATATCTGCGGCAAGGCGGACCTGGTGGAGCGCTGCGCTTACCGGCTGTCCGCTCCGGGCCTGGGTCAGGAAGTGGGCGCCAACTTCGGTGTGATGAAGGACTTCTATCAGGGATTCTTCCTGGCTCCGACCGTCGTGGCCGGTGCGGAGAAGGGCGCTATTTTCGCCGCCAATCTCTATGAGCCCCTAGGCTTCCGGTGTGTCCCCAACGCATCCGAATCCCGGCACGACATCATCCAGGCGGTGGAGTTGGGCAGCGAGGCAGGCATGATTGCCTTCTGCCAGGGTATTCAGGCCGCCGCTCCCGTAGATTCCTACGCCACCCCCATGCCATGGGATATGCCGGGGTACAACGACCAGGTCATTATGGCGGCGGGCGCTTTCGTCCAGGGTTCGTCCATTGAGCTCAGCGCCGACGGCCCCATCCGTGCCCCCTTCGCCGTCTATTTCCAGGGCGGCCTGACCTGGTATCACGCAAAGCTGGGTATTTTAATGAGTTTACAAAAAATGATTGACGGAGGTCTTGTTTCCCTATGAATTGGTTTTGGTTTGCTGTTATTGCACTGCTCTGCTGGAGCGGTTCGGACTTTTTCTCGAAAATCGGCTGCCGGGACAGCAGCGATAAGAATTCCCACCTGAAAATGGTGGTGGCCGTGGGCGTCATCATGGGTCTACATGCGGCCTATGAGGTGTTCCTGAACGATGTACCCATCACCTGGGACATCATCTGGCTGTACCTGCCTGTGTCCCTGCTGTACATCGTATCCATGGCGCTGGGCTATGTGGGCCTGCGGTACATTGAGCTGTCCATCTCCTCCCCCATCTGCAATTCCTCCGGCGCTCTGGTGGCCATTCTCTCCATCATTACCGGTACCGCCGGGGAAATGGTAGGAATGCAGTACCTGGCTGTGGCCATGGCCTGCATCGGCGTGGTAGCACTGAGCCTGGTGGAGGCCAATGAGGACGACGACCTGCGCAAGGCCCGTCAGCAGGCTTCCAATTACAAATACGCCAAAAGCTGGATGGCCCTGGCCCTGCCCATTGCCTACTGTCTGCTGGATGCCGCCGGGACCTTTGCGGATGCTCTGGTACTGGACAAACTGGGGGAAGGCATGGCGGATTCCTGCAACGTGGCCTATGAGCTGACGTTCCTGTTCGCCGGTGCGGTATCCCTCATTTACTTGCTGGTGGTGAAGAAGGCAAAGTTCAAGGCGGAACTGGAACTGCCCAAATATCTGGGTGCCATCTGTGAGACTGTGGGTCAGCTGTTCTATATCTATGCTCTTTCCGATACGGAACACGTCGCCATGGCGGCCCCGATCATCTCCTCTTACTGTGCCGCCAGCGTGCTGTGGAGCCGGTTGTTCCTGAAAGAAAAGCTTAGCTGGAAACACTATTTGTCCATTGCCATCATTGTGATCGGCATCATCATCATGGGCGTATTCGATATGTAAAAAAGAAACGGGACAGAAGCGGAATTCTGTCCCGTTTCTTTTTTAAAATCCATTTGCTATTTTCACAGGAATGTCGTATAATAGCGGTAATTTACAAAAATGAGGTGCTTTTATGGCTGTCAGCGAAAAACTCAATCTCACCATGCTCTGCGACTTCTATGAGCTGACCATGGGCAACGGCTACTTTGAGCGAGGTTACAAGGACCGCATCTGCTATTTCGATGTGTTCTTCCGTCAGTGCCCCGACGGCGGCGGTTTTGCCATTGCGGCAGGTCTGGAGCAGATTGTCCGGTATATCCGGGACCTGCACTTTGATCCGGAGGACATCGAATACCTCCGGGGACGGAACCTGTTCTGCGAGGAATTCCTGCAGTATCTGGCCAATTTCCGCTTCACCGGCGATATCTGGGCCGTACCGGAGGGAACGCCCATCTTCCCCAAAGAGCCAATCATCACGGTCCGGGCCCCAGCCATCGAGGCTCAGCTCATCGAGACGTTCCTGCTTCTGAGCATCAACCATCAGAGCCTCATTGCCACCAAGGCCAACCGGGTGGTTCGTGCCGCTGAGGGCCGGACTGTACTGGAATTCGGCTCCCGCCGGGCCCAGGGAGCGGATGCGGCCATTCTGGGTGCCAGAGCGGCCTATATCGGCGGCTGCAACGGCACCGCCTGCACCATCTCCGACCAGCTTTACGGCGTGCACGCCGGAGGCACCATGGCCCATGCCTGGGTGCAGATGTTCGACAGCGAATACGAAGCCTTCAAGGCCTACTGCGAGATTTACCCTACCAACGCTGTGCTGCTGGTGGACACCTATAACACCCTGCATTCCGGTGTGCCAAACGCCATCAAGGCCTTTAACGAAGTCCTGAAGCCTATGGGCATCACCAAATGCGGTATCCGGCTGGATTCCGGCGACATGGCCTATCTGACGCAGCAGGCCCGGAAGATGCTGGACGAGGCGGGCTGGACCGAGTGCCAGATCTCCGTTTCAAACTCTCTGGACGAATATATCATTCAGGATCTTCTCCGTCAGGGGGCCAAGATCGATATGTTCGGCGTGGGTGAGCGGCTTATCACCGCCCGGTCAGAACCGGTGTTTGGCGGCGTTTACAAGCTGGCCGCCGTGGAGGATGCCGACGGCAACATCCAGCCGAAAATCAAAATCTCCGAGAACGTGGGAAAGATCACCAACCCTCACTTCAAGAAGCTCTACCGGTTCTACGGCAACGACACCGGAAAAGCCATTGCGGACTACCTCTGCGTTCACGATGAAGTGGTGGATGACAGCAAGGACCTGACGATTTTCGACCCGGATGCCACCTGGAAAACGAAAACCGTGTATAATTACACTGCCCGGGAACTGCAGGTACCTATTTTCAAGAACGGTGAACTGGTCTATTCCCTGCCCTCCTTGCAGGAGATCAAGGCCTACTGCACAAAGGAAGTGGACGCCCTCTGGGACGAGGTGAAGCGCTTCGACAACCCCCACACCTACTATGTGGACCTTTCCCAGAAGCTGTGGGACATTAAATACGACCTGCTGAAGCACCACAGATGAGAAACCGTCAAGTGCAGTCCATCGCCCTTGGAGGCGTGCTGGCGGGGCTGGCCGTGGTATTTCTGAGCCTGGGGACTTTGATCCCCGGCACGACCTACGTCTGCCCCCTGCTTTGCCTGCTCCTTTGTAAGGTTGTCTACGAAAAATGCGGGGCAAAGTTGGCCTGGACCTGGTATGCGGCGGTGGCTCTGCTGGGGCTGCTGCTATCCCCGGACAAAGAGGCCGCGGGGGTGTTTCTGGCCCTGGGCAGCTACCCTATCGTAAAGCCGATTTTTGAAAAGAGTCATCTGCGTTGGTTCTGGAAACTGGTGTTCTTCAATGTGCTGAGCATCGGCCTTTATTGGGTCCTGATTTCCTTGATGGGCCTGGAGGTGGAGGGGGCCACCGTGGAGGCCCAGCGGATTTTGCTGTTGGTGCTGTTGGTCTTGGGCAACGTTACGTTTCTGGTGACGGATTTCCTGTTGACCACTCTGGATAAGCGGTATTTTCACCGGAAAAAGGCATGAAATGGTATGTGTATATTCTCCGCTGCGCCGACGGGACCCTCTACACCGGCTCGACCAATGACCCGGATCGCCGTCTGGCGGCCCACAACGCCGGGAAAGGGGCAAAATACACCCGTTGCCGTCTGCCCGTGACCATGGTCTACCGGGAGGAACTGCCCGACAAGCCTGCCGCTTTGCGGCGGGAATGGGCCGTCAAGC
>JALEII010000117.1 GCA_022770345.1 Clostridiales bacterium
ATTTCAAGTACCTGATCGTGGAGAAGATCCTGCAGGCTCTGTACATTTTCTTCACAGCCGACATGATCATCCTCGGTTTCTTCATGCTTTTTGCCGCACCGAAGGACTTCTATGGCGACCGCCACTGGCTGGGCGGCTACGGGATCATGATCATGATCCTGGGCCCCATTGTGATCCGGCTCGTGTATGAGCTGCTGATGATGGCGGTCCTGCTGCTGAAGAACGTGATCTCCATCAACAACAAGCTCCGCAATCAGAACGGAGGCAAGGAGCAGGACGGCGTTTTCGCAGCTCCGGATATGAGCGCGCTACGCCAGCAGCTTCGCTCGAAAGCCGTGCGTCCCCAGAGTCCTCAAAATCCGTCTGCGCCCAACTTCTGCAGCAAGTGCGGTTCGCCGTTGAACGAAGAAGGCAAGTGCCCCAACTGTGACAACCGTCAGGACGAGGCTTAAATACAGTATTCAAAGCGGCATCTCTTTTGAGATGCCGCTTTGATTATTTCCGCACGTATCGGATCATTTCGTAGGCAATGCCGTTTTCCTCTCCCCGCTGCAATGTTTCGACAGCGGTCCAGTTCGGGTCGGCATCCAGATTCGGGAAAAACGTATCCGACACGGGGGCTGTGTAGACCTTCGTGACGATCGCCTCCCGGCAATAGGGCAGCATCTGAGCGTACACACTGCCGCCGCCGATGACGAACGTATTCTCCGGGGCGTTTTCCGCCGCTTCCTCCGGGCTGCCGCAAAGAACAGCCCCGGGGATGGTCCGGTTTTTATCCCGGGTCAGCACCCGGTTCTCCCGGTTGGGCAAGGGCCGCCCGCCGGGGAAATCCGCCAGGGTCCGCCGTCCCACAACGACGCAGGCCCCTCTGGTCATTTCCCGAAAAAATTTCCGGTCGGCGCTGAGGACCACCGGCTGGGTGCCATTGGCCCCAATACCCCAATCGTCATATACCGCAACAATGGCTTTCATGGTCCGCCTCCTTAGATGGCCAGGGGAATCTCAAAATCAAAGGAATGGTACTGATACCCCTCCAGGGTAAAACTGTTCTTGGTGAAGGCGTAGAAGTCCGTGACGCTCTTGTCCATCCGCAGGGTGGGGGCGGGATAGCCCTCCCGATCCAGCATGGCCTTTACGGCGGGGATATGCCGGTCGTAAATATGGCAGTCTGCGATCACATGGACCAGCTCCCCCGCCTCCAGGCCGGACACCTGGGCCATCATGTGGGTCAGCAAGGCATACTGGACCACGTTCCAGTTGTTGGCGGTAAGCATATCCTGGCTCCGCTGATTCAGAATGGCGTTCAGGGTATGGCCCGTCACATTGAACGTCATGGAATAGGCGCAGGGGTACAGGTTCATCTCGTGGAGGTCCTGGAAATTATAGATATTCGTCAGGATGCGCCGGGAGGCGGGGTTGTGCTTCAGATCATACAGCACCCGGTCCACCTGGTCGAAGTCCCCTTCGGGATAATGGTGCTTCACCCCCAGCTGATAACCGTAGGCCTTGCCGATGGTCCCGTCCGGGCCGGCCCATTCGTCCCACACATGGCTGCCCAGATCCGCAATGCGGTTGGATTTCTTCTGCCAGATCCATAAAATCTCATCCAGCGCCGACTTCCAGTAAGTCCGCCGGAGGGTCATAATGGGGAACTCTTCCCGCAGGTCGTACCGGTTCACCACGCCGAATTTCTTGATGGTATGGGCCGGGGTGCCGTCCGCCCAGTGGGGGCGCACCTGTTCTTCGGCATCGGAATACCCGTTTTCCAGAATATCCAGGCAGGTCGCCCGGTAAAGCTCGTCTGCACGGCTCATAAAAAATCTCCTTTTCCGTCAAAAAGCGTGGGTTCCCGGCGGCACAGGGCCTCCAGGTCAGATAGGCCCGTGACGGTAATGCCCTCGGCCCCCATGGCATATAATGCCTCCATGGCGGCGCTGCCGTCCTCGAAGCAGGTCACCGGAGACCAGCCCCGGCGCAGATTCTGGGTGGTGCCGCTCCAGGTGCCGCCCATTTCCAGGCGGCATTGGGCTACCAGAGTCCCGTCCCCCAGGGCGTGGATGATGCGGTTCCGGCTCAAGGCCCGCTGGGCGGAAAAATGCTCCCCGAAGCCGTCCTCACTGAGGTACAGGCAGTTTGGCCGGGGGTCCCATTTTTCCAGTTCGTCGGCCACCACGCTGATATAGCTGCCGCCCCAGTCCCGGCAGGCCCGCTGGCCGGTGCGGTCCGCCCCACGGGCGTTGCCGGACACAAGCACATAGCCCTGCTGCGCCGCCTGACGGCCTGCCTCCCGGGCAAAGGTCTCGTTTTCCGGCTCCAGTTCCCGGCTGCCCACCAAGGCGATCATGTTCTTAGTCAATAAGCTTTCGGCCCCCCGGAGCCACAGGCACACCGGGGCATCCAGCCCCAGCCGGGACCGGAGCTTTTCCGGATACCCCGGTGAAATGCGGGTCAGCACCCGGCATCCGGCCCGGTGGCCCCGGCGGAGATAGTCCTCCAGCAGGTCCTCCTGGGCCAGCAGATTCAGGATCAGTTTTGCGTCCTCCGGCCCGTAGCCCAGGGCTTTCAGGTCCTGTTCGGTCAGGTCCCGGTCCTCACCGGACCATCCCGTTCCCCGGACCCGGTCCCCCAGCCGCCGGATCTGCACCAGGGTCATGGGTCTGCGTTCCGGGTCCCCCAGGTGGCTCCCCAGAAGCAGCAGGCCCCGTTCCGGCCCGGTCAACGGAGCCTCCGGCGCTTGGATACCGGCACCACCGGTTTGATTTCTTCCTCGCTCAGGCTGCCGTCGGCAGCAAGCACCATGGGCCGGATCGTATATTGGGAGAATTTTGCAATTTCGTCCAGCTTGGCCTTCTCCGGAAAGTTACCCACCAGGGACCAGGCCACACCCTTTTTTTTGGCACGGCCCGTCCGGCCGATACGGTGGACATAATATTCGTTTTCTTCGGGAATGTCATAGTTGATGACGCAGTCCACGTCGTCCACGTCGATGCCCCGGGAGGCCACATCCGTAGCCACCAGCACGGCCAGCTTGCCCTCCCGATAGCGCTGCATGGTCTTTTCTCGCTGGCTCTGGCGGATGTCGCCGTGGATGCACTCGCAGTCCAGCCCGGCCCGCTGCAATTCATCGCTGAGCCGCTGGCACATGTGCTTGGTGTTGCAGAAGATCATCACCCGCTCGAAGCCCTGGGACTGAATGAGCCGCAAAGTGGTCTCGGCCTTTTCCAGAGGCGTCACGGTGAGGCTGTACTGGTCGATGTCCGGCCGGTTCTCCTGCTTGGGCTCCACGGTGATCTCCACCTCGTCCCGCTGGTACATCCAGGAAACGGTCATGACCTCCTGGGAAATGGTTGCAGAGAACAGGCCCAGATTTCGGCGGTTCTTCACTTTATCAAGGATGCGGGTCACATCCTTGAAGAAGCCCATGTCCAGCATCCGGTCCGCCTCGTCCAGCACCACGGTCTGAATTTTGTCCAGGCGGATGTTTTTCCGGTTATAGTGATCCATGAGACGGCCGGGGGTGGCCACCACAATCTGAGGATGCTTTTCCAGCTGCTGGACCTGTCCGCCCAGACCGGCGCCACCATAGAGAACGGCCACTCGGATGCCCTGATAGAAGGTCAGTAGGCCCCGCAGCTCGTCGCCGATCTGGATAGCCAGCTCCCGGGTGGGAGCCAAAATCAGCCCCTGCACATCCGGGCAGGAGGCTTCGATATGCTCGATCATGGGGATACCGAATGCGAAGGTCTTGCCGGTGCCGGTGGGAGCCTTTGCGATCACGTCTTTCCATTCCAGGAAAGGCGGAATGGCCTCCTGCTGGATGGTAGTGGGATAACCATAGCCCTTCTTTTCCAGCGCCCGCAGCATGGCATCACTGAGGCCCAGATCAGAAAAGGTAATATTTTCTTGCTCCATGGTATTCATTCGTCCTTTGTATTTTCGTTTTCCTCTATTCTATCAGTTTTTTGACAAATATGCAACCGGGAAAACGAGGGCAACGTGCGAATGAATGGAAAACGGGGAACGTCTTCTCCCTGCGCAGGGGCTTGGTCCTTCTACACCGTCCAACCGTACACCCCTTCCATGATTCCTTCGGGCTGGCTGCTCCCCTGCAATTCAAAGACTGCAAGCCCTCTCGGCAGCTTGAACAATTGCTATTTAAGATTATTTGTCTCACCTTTTAGGGGTCACTTCAGTCCCGGGAGGCTTTCTTTACAGCTTCACCGAGCCGGTCTCGTTCCACTCGCCCAGTTCCCAGGTGCCGTTTTTGTACCTGAAGGCGCACACGGCGCAGTTGGCCACATGGATGATATTCCTGGGGATGTCCGTGTGCAGCACATAGCACAGCATGGCCATGATGGTCCCCTCGTGGCACACGGCGGCAATGCGGGCATCGTCCGGGGCGCTTTCCAGGTCCTTCATGAATTCCGCCACCCGGTCATAATGGGCGTGGGTATCCTCCCCGCCGTAGACCCGATAATCCCGGGCCACCCGCCGCCGGACGTATTCCTCCCCCAGCTCCGCCGTCAGCTCCACCACCCGGCGGCCCTGCAGGCTGCCCACGTTGGTCTCCCGCAGCCGGGAGTCCTGCTCAAAATTCCGGCCCGGCAGGGCGATCTGGGCGGTCTCCCTGGCCCGGAGCAGGTCACTGACGATAATCCGTTCAAATTCCAAGCCCTTGAGCAGCTCCCCGGTCTTAGCAGCCTGTTCCCGGCCCAGCTCCGTCAGGGGCACCTGGGCCCAGCCTGCATGGGCTTGAATGGCATTGGCCGCCGATTGGCCGTGCCGGATGGCATAAAGCTCCATGTTATTACCTCCACGGTCTTTCTCGTTTCTATGTTATTACATTATACCAAGCTCATCCCCAAAAGGCAAGTGCTTGTTCTGCCATTTTTTGACTTTCTACACAAAGGGAAGGAAAAGCCGAAGCCCCCGGTGCGCCGAATTCCCAGAATCCCCGGGGGCAAAAAACCTTGCCCCCGGGGGATTCTTACAGCATCTGCATGCAGAAAGCCCCCGGCCGGAAAGCCGGGGGCTTGTGGTTTTTATTCCTCGGTATCCTCGGAAGCGGAGGCTTCTTCGGTATCTTCGGTGGTTTCAGCGGTCTCCTCAACAGTTTCCGGAGCACCATCAACAGGTGCGCCGGTCTCCTCGTTGTCCTCCAGGGTCTGGACATCCTCGTCGTCCTCGTTCCCGGCCTCCGTCTGCTCCGGCACGGGAGCTTCATGGACCTTGGGCTCCGGAGCCTTGGTCAGCTCGAAGTCCCGGTAGGCCATCAGGCCGGAACCGGCGGGGATCAGCTTACCGATGATGACGTTCTCCTTCAGGCCAACCAGGTGGTCCACCTTGCCCTTGATGGCGGCATCGGTCAGGACCTTGGTGGTCTCCTGGAAGGATGCGGCGGACAGGAAGGAATCGGTAGCCAGAGAAGCCTTGGTGATACCCAGCAGCACCGTGGAGCAGGTGGGCAGCCGCAGTTCGGTCTCCCCTGCGTCGATGCGCTTCTGGACCTCGTCATAAGCGTCCTCGAACTCGAACCGGTCCACAACGGTGCCCACCAGCAGCGTGCTGTCGCCGGGCTCCTCCACACGAACCTTCCGCATCATCTGGCGGATAACGACTTCGATGTGCTTATCGTTGATCTCAACGCCCTGCTGACGGTACACGGCCTGGACGGACTGGACCAGATAATCCTGCACGGCCTCCTCGCCGGAGATCCGCAGCACATCCTGAGGATACAGTGCGCCGTCGGTGATGGGGTCGCCCTGCTGGACGGTTTTGCCACTGGTGACCTTCAGGCCCACGGAATGGGGCACCTGGTAGGTCTTGACCTCGCCGTCCTCGGCGGTGATGGTGATGGTACGCATAGCACCGCGGTGGGTCTCGTCGATGTTCACCACACCGGTAATCTCGGCGATCTGAGCCATCTTCTTGGGCCGCCGGGCCTCGAACAGTTCTTCGACTCGGGGCAGACCCTGGGTAATGTCGTCACCGGCAACACCGCCGGAGTGGAAGGTACGCATGGTCAACTGGGTGCCGGGCTCACCGATGGACTGGGCAGCAATGATGCCGACGGCTTCACCCAGGTCCACTTCTTTGGAGGTGGCCAGGTTCATGCCGTAGCACCGGGCGCAGACACCGCTGCGGGCCCGGCAGCCCAGGATGGTACGGATATAGATCTTGTGGATGCCGTGCTTCTCGAAGATCTCGGCGTCTTCGGGCATCATCAGCTTGTCCTTGGAGTGGAGCAGCTCACCGGTAACCGGGTCCACCACGTCATGGACCGGATAACGGCCCCGGATGCGGTTGCCGAAGGTGTCGATCACGTCGCCGTTCTGAACCACCTCGCCCACCCAGATACCATGGGTGGTGTGGCAGTCATGCTGGCGAATAATGACATCCTGGGACACATCCACCATTCGACGGGTCAGATAACCGGAGTCTGCGGTACGCAGAGCAGTATCGGCCATGCCTTTCCGGGCGCCTCGGGTGGAGATGAAGTATTCCAGAACGGACAGACCTTCCCGGAAGTTGGCCTTAATCGGAATTTCGATGGTCCGGCCGGAGGTATCGGCCATCAGGCCACGCATACCGGCCAGCTGACGGATCTGGGCCATAGAACCACGGGCGCCGGAGTCGGCCATCATGTAGATGGGGTTGAACTCGTCCAGGTTGCCCTGCAGGGCCTCGGTGACCTCTGTATTGGTCTTGTCCCACTGCTGCACCACCAGACGGTAACGCTCGTCGTTGGTGATGTAGCCCTGACGGTAGAAGTTCTCGATCTCCATGACCTTGCCTTCCGCCTTGTGGATCAGCTCATATTTCTTTTCAGGCACCACCATGTCCGCAATGGACACGGAGATAGCGCCCTTGGTGGAGTAGTGATAGCCCAGGGCCTTGATGCGGTCCAGCATTTCCGTGGCGATCGTGAAGCCATGCTTGCGGATACACTTGTCGATGATCTTGCCCAGCTGCTTCTTGCCCACCAGGAAGCTGACCTCCAGGTCGAACTCATGGCCGGGAACGGTCCGGTCCACGAAGCCCAGGTCCTGAGGAATCGGCTCGTTGTAAATCAGGCGGCCCACAGTGGCATCAATGATGCGGTACTCCATTTTCCCGTCGATCTTCTTGCCGAAGCGGACACGGATGGGAGCATGAAGGCCAATTTCACCGGCGGCATAGGCGGCTTCCGCCTCATTGACGCTGGAATAGTTGTGGACCGGGCGGAAGGTGGCAATGTTCTTGCCCTCGGCCTTGGCGGCCTTGTTGGCAGCCAGGAACTCGTCCGCATCCACTACGGTGTTCACGGGCAATTCGGTGTCGCCCGCATTGGTGACAAACACGGTCTCGGCGCCCTTCTCGGCCTTGCCCAGACGGGTGTAGGTCAGGTAGTATGCGCCCAGAATCATATCCTGCGTAGGCACGGTGACGGGCTTGCCGTCCTGAGGCCGCAGCAGGTTATTGGCGGAAAGCATCAGCACACGGGCCTCTGCCTGTGCCTCGGCGGACAGAGGTACATGGATAGCCATCTGGTCGCCGTCGAAATCGGCGTTGAAGGCGGTGCAGCACAGGGGGTGCAGCTTCAGGGCACGGCCCTCCACCAGCACCGGTTCGAAAGCCTGGATGCCCAGACGGTGCAGGGTCGGGGCACGGTTCAGGAACACGGGACGGTCCTTGATCACGTCGTCCAGTGCATCCCAGACCTCCGGCTGACCCTTGTCGATCATCTTCTTGGCAGACTTGATGTTGTTGGCAAGGCCGTCGGACACCAGCTTCTTCATCACGAAGGGCCGGAACAGCTCAATGGCCATTTCCTTGGGCACGCCGCACTGATAAAGCTTCAGTTCCGGGCCGACCACGATAACGGAACGGCCGGAGTAGTCTACACGCTTGCCCAGCAGGTTCTGACGGAACCGGCCCTGCTTTCCCTTGAGCATATCGGACAGGGACTTCAAGGCACGGTTGTTGGCGCCGGTGACGGCGCGGCCCCGGCGGCCGTTGTCGATCAGGGCATCCACGGCCTCCTGGAGCATCCGCTTCTCGTTGCGGATGATGATGTCGGGAGCGTGAAGCTGAATGAGCCGGCGCAGACGGTTGTTCCGGTTGATGACCCGGCGATACAGGTCATTCAGGTCGGAGGTAGCGAACCGGCCGCCGTCCAGCTGGATCATAGGACGGATGTCCGGCGGGATGACGGGCAGCACATCCATGATCATCCAGCTGGGCTTATTGCCGGACTCCCGGAAGGCTTCCACCACCTCCAGCCGCTTCACCAGCCGCAGCTTCTTCTGGGAGGAAGCGGTTTTCAGCTCGTTGCGCAACTGCTCGGACAGGGCGTCCAGATCGATCTGCTCTAAGAGGGTCTTGACGGATTCGGCGCCCATACCGGCCTGGAAGTCATCCTCATATTTTTCCCGCATATCCCGGTACTCTTTTTCGGTGAGCACCTGGTTCCGGGCCAGGGGGGCGTCACCGGGGTCGGTGACGATATAGGCTGCAAAATACAGGACCTTCTCCAGGACCTTGGGCGAAATGTCCAGAATCAGGCCCATCCGGGAGGGAATGCCCTTGAAATACCAGATGTGGCTGCAGGGAGCGGCCAGCTCAATGTGGCCCATGCGCTCCCGGCGAACCTTGGCACGGGTAACTTCCACGCCGCAGCGCTCGCAGATCTTGCCCTTGAACTTGATCTTCTTGTACTTACCGCAGTGGCACTCCCAGTCCTTGGTGGGTCCGAAGATCTTCTCGCAGTACAGTCCGTCCCGCTCCGGTTTCAGGGTGCGGTAGTTGATGGTCTCCGGCTTCTTGACCTCGCCGTAGGACCACTGCCGGATCATCTCCGGCGATGCAATGCCGATCTTAATGGCATCAAAGGTGGCATCTGCCATACTCACGCCTCCTTAATTTTCTTCGGAAGGTTCGGCATCGGCCTCTGCGTCGCCAAACACATCCATAATATCCTCAGGGCCGTCGGTATCGATATTGAAGCCGGAATCCAACACTTCATCGGTGTCCACGACCACCTGCTCGTCATGGGACTCGTAAACGCCATCATCGTCGTCCTCGTCGTCCTTCAGATCGACCTCATTGCCCTGCTCGTCCAGCACCCGCACATCCAGGCACAGGGCCTGCAGCTCCTTCACCAGAACCTTGAAGGATTCCGGCACGCCAGGGGTTGGAATGTTGCTGCCCTTGACGATGGCCTCGTAGGTCTTGACACGGCCGGTCACGTCGTCGGACTTGACGGTCAGAATTTCCTGGAGGGTGTAGGCAGCACCGTAGGCCTCCAAGGCCCAGACTTCCATTTCGCCGAACCGCTGACCGCCGAACTGGGCCTTGCCGCCCAAGGGCTGCTGGGTAACCAGTGCGTACGGACCGGTGGAACGGGCATGAATCTTATCATCCACCAGATGGTGGAGCTTCAGATAGTAGGGGTAGCCGACGGTAACCAGATTATCGAAGGGCTCGCCGGTACGGCCGTCGTACAGGACGGTTTTGCCGTCCTCCCGAAGACCCGCCAGCTTCAGGGTCTCCCGGATGTCCTTCTCGTTGGCGCCATCGAACACGGGAGTGGCCACCTTCCAGCCCAAAGCCTTGGCGGCGTAGCCCAGATGGACCTCCAGCACCTGTCCGATGTTCATACGGGAAGGCACACCCAAGGGGTTCAGCACAATGTCCAGGGGGGTGCCGTCCGGCAGGAAGGGCATATCCTCCTCCGGCAGGACCCGGGACACAACGCCCTTGTTGCCGTGACGGCCGGCCATCTTATCGCCCACGGAGATTTTCCGCTTCTGAGCGATGTAGACCCGCACGGACTTGGTAACACCGGGAGCCAGCTCGTCGCTGTTCTCCTTGGTGAAGATTTTCACGTCCACAACGATGCCGCTTTCGCCGTGGGGCACTTTCAGGGACGTATCCCGGACTTCACGTGCCTTCTCGCCGAAGATGGCACGCAGCAGCCGCTCCTCGGGGGTCAGCTCGGTCTCGCCCTTGGGGGTGACCTTACCAACCAGGTAGTCGCCGGAGTGGACCTCGGCACCAATGCGGATGATACCGTTCTCGTCCAGGTCCTTCAGGGTATCCTCGCCCACGTTGGGAATGTCCCGGGTAATTTCTTCCGGTCCCAGCTTCGTGTCCCGGGCTTCGGTCTCGTGCTCCTCGATATGAATGGAGGTGAACACGTCCTCCCGGACCAGCCGCTCGTTGAGCAGGATAGCGTCCTCGTAGTTGTAGCCTTCCCAGGTGACGAAGCCAATCAGCACATTCTTGCCCAGGGCGATCTCGCCGTTGGAGCAGGAAGGACCGTCGGCAATGATCTGGTCCTTCTCCACCCGCTCGCCTGCTTCCACGATGGGCCGCTGGTTGATGCAGGTACCGGCATTGGACCGGGCAAATTTGGTCAGGTGATAGGTCTCCACGCCGCCCTCGTCATAGCGGACGGTAATGTCGGTACCACTGACGGCGGTAACAGTGCCGTCGCCCTCGGCCTTGATGCAGACCTCGGAGTCAATGGCGGAGCGATGCTCCACGCCGGTGGCCACGATGGGGGCCTCGGTGGTCAGCAGAGGCACAGCCTGCCGCTGCATGTTAGCGCCCATCAACGCACGGTTGGCATCGTCGTTCTGCAGGAAGGGGATGAAGGACGTAGCCACGGAGATCATCATTCTGGGGGACACGTCCACATAGTCAATCATCTCCCGGTCCACTTCGATGATTTCGTTGCGGTGGCGGCAGGTGATCCGCTTGTTGGACAGGCAGCCGTTCTCGTCCAGCGGCTCGTTGGCCTGGCCCACATAGAAGTCGTCCTCCACATCGGCGGTCATATACTCCACCTTGTCGGTGACGAAACCGGTGGACTTGTCCACCTTCCGGTAGGGGGCCTCCACGAAGCCGTACTCATTGATCCGGGCGAAGGTGGCCAGGTAGTTGATCAGGCCGATGTTAGGACCTTCGGGGGTCTCGATGGGACACATACGGCCATAGTGGGTGTAATGCACGTCCCGGACATCGAAGGATGCCCGCTCCCGGCTCAGACCGCCGGGGCCCAGAGCGGAAAGGCGGCGCTTGTGAGTCAGCTCGGCCAGGGGGTTGTTCTGGTCCATGAACTGGGACAGAGGGGAGGAGCCAAAGAACTCCTTCACCACAGCGGTCACAGGCCGAATGTTGATGAGGCTCTGGGGGGTGACGGCGTCCAGATCCTGAACGGTCATCCGCTCCCGGATGACCCGGTCCAGACGAGAGAAACCAATACGGAACTGGTTCTGCAGCAGCTCGCCCACGCAGCGCAGGCGGCGGTTGCCCAGGTGGTCGATGTCATCGGAGGTGCCAATGCCCACGGCCACGCAGTTCAGATAGTTGATGGAGGCCATGATGTCGTCCACAATAATGGTGTTGGGCACCAGGTCCGTGAGCCGGTCGGAAATGGCATCGGCCCAGGCTTCCTCGGAAGCGTCGGGTCCCAGCTGGTCCATCATCTCCCGCAGCACGCAGAAGCGAACCTTTTCCTTGATACCGTGAGCCTTGGGGTCAAAGGACACATAATCGGCCATGTTGACCATGCCGTTGGAGAACACCTTCACCCGCTGATCGTTTACGGTCAGCACCGCCTCGTTCACGCCCCGCTTGGACAGGTCCTTGGCCATGTCCCGGGTAATGAGGTCGCCGGGCATCACCAGAATTTCGCCGCTGATGGGGTCGGCGATTGGCTCTGCCGCCACCTGGCCGCTCAGGCGGGTCCAGATGTCCATTTTCTTATTGAACTTGTACCGGCCCACACGGCTCACATCGTAGCGGTGGGGGTCGAACAGCAGGCCGTTCAGGTGCTCGATGGCGGTCTCCACCGTAGGAGGCTCGCCGGGGCGCAGCTTCCGATAGATCTCCAGCAAAGATTCTTCCCGGGTCTTGCAGGGGTCCTTCTCGATGGTGGCCAGGATGCGCTCGTCTTCACCGAACAGGGCCTTGATCTTCTCGTCGGTGTCCACGCCCAGGGCCCGGATCAGGCAGGTGATGGGCAGCTTGCGGTTCTTGTCGATCCGCACCCAGAACACGTTGGAATTGTCGGTCTCGTACTCCAGCCAGGCGCCACGGTAGGGGTTCACAGTGGTGGTGTAGGTGTGCTGGTCGGCCTTGTCTACTTCATGGCCGTAGTACATACCGGGGGAACGGACGATCTGGGAGATAATTGCACGCTCGGCGCCGTTGATGACGAAGCTGCCGCCCTTGGTCATAATGGGCAGGTCGCCCATGAAGATGTCCTGCTCCTTAATTTCGTCGGTCTCGGTATTGCGAAGCCGCACCCGGACCTTGATGGGCCGGGCATAAGTTGCATCCCGCTCCTTGCACTGCTCGATGGTGTACTTGGGGGGATCGTCCATGGAGTAGTCCAGGAAGCTCAGTTCCAACTTACCGGAGAAGTCGGTAATGGTGCCTACATCCCGGAAGACTTCCCGCAGGCCCTCGTCCAGGAACCACTGGTAGGAGTCCTTCTGGATGCGGAGCATATTGGGCATTTCCAGGATCTCTTTGTACTTTGCGTAGCTCTTACGCTTGGTCTTGCCGAACATTTCGTCCTTGACCATTGCCATATGGATCATCACAGCCTTTCTTTCGGCATAGCGCCGGAATCATGTGTTGTTGATACGCACGGACCCGTTGTCAAAAATAATTTTCCCTCTTGACATCGGCCATGATCTGTGGTAGAATCAAGTTACTACAAAGGGGTGTAGGCGAAAGCCCACACCTCCACAGTATGGAGAACCATTGTACCATGGTTCTCCGGATTTGTCAATGGCCTTACCGGGCCTCGTCGGGGATTTTTCCCCGATTTTTTCATTTTTCGGGAAATTTTTTGCCGACGGGATTGCATCCGCCGGTTTTTTGTGCTATATTGATTGTGCAAAATGAACAACAGGAGGCATGAACCTATGGCAAAATATGTGATGGCATTGGATGCAGGCACCACCTCCAACCGCTGCATCCTCTTTGATGCCGCCGGACAAATTTGTTCCGTAGCGCAGCGGGAATTCACCCAGTTCTTCCCTCAGCCCGGCTGGGTGGAGCACGACGGGGATGAAATTTTCGCAACGGTCCTGCAGGTGGCCCAGCAGGCCATGGCCAACATTGGCGCCACGGCAGCGGACATTGCCGCCATCGGCATCACCAACCAGCGGGAAACAACTTTGGTCTGGGACAAACACACCGGAGAGCCGATTCACCACGCCATCGTCTGGCAGTGCCGCCGGACCAGCGGCTTCTGCGACGACTTAAAGGCCCGGGGCCTGACGGATGTGATTCGGGCCAAGACTGGCCTGCTCATCGACGCCTATTTCTCCGCCACCAAGCTCCGCTGGCTGCTGGACAATGTGCCGGGGGCCAGGGAAAGGGCCCGCCGGGGGGACCTGCTGTTCGGCACGGTGGATTCCTGGCTCATCTGGAAACTGACCGGTGGGGCCGCCCATGTGACGGACTACTCCAACGCCTCCCGGACCATGCTCTTTAACATTCACACCCTCCAATGGGACAAGGAACTGCTGTCTCTGCTGGACATTCCGGAGGCCATGCTGCCCCAGGTCCTGCCCAGCAGCCTGGTATACGGTCATACCCTGGCCCAGTTCTTCGGAGCGCCCATCCCCATCGCCGGGGCGGCGGGCGACCAGCAGGCGGCTCTGTTCGGCCAGACCTGCTTTGCCCCCGGTCAGGCGAAAAATACATACGGTACCGGCTGCTTCCTGCTGATGAACACCGGCGAGACCCCCGTGACCAGCCGGAACGGCCTGGTGACGACCATCGCCTGGGGCCTCAACGGAAAAGTGACCTACGCTCTGGAGGGGTCCGTGTTCGTAGCGGGAGCCGCCATCCAGTGGCTCCGGGACGAGCTGCATCTCATCGATTCTGCAGCCGAGACGGAGTATCTGGCCCAGAGCGTTCCGGACACCAACGGCTGCTATGTGGTCCCCGCCTTCACGGGGCTGGGCGCTCCCCACTGGGACCAGTACGCCCGGGGAGCCATCGTGGGCCTGACCCGTGGCTGCGGCCGAAACCACATCGTCCGAGCCACATTGGACAGCCTCTGCTACCAGACCTGGGAGGTCCTGCGGGCCATGGAGGCGGACTCCGGCATCGGCCTGGCCTCCCTGCGGGTAGACGGCGGGGCCAGCGCCAATAATTACATCATGCAGACCCAGGCGGACCTGATTCACGCCCCGGTGGTCCGGCCCAAATGCGTGGAGACCACCGCCATGGGCGCTGCCTATCTGGCGGGGCTGGCCGTGGGCTATTGGGGCTCCACCGCCGACGTGGAGAAAAACTGGGACATTGACCGGGAATTTCTCCCGGAACTGCCGGAGGCGGACCGTCAGAGCCGGTTGAAGGGCTGGCAGAAGGCCGTTCGGTGCAGCTACGGCTGGGCAAAGGAGGACTGAACCATGCAGGATGTGGTCATCGTCGGCGCGGGGGTCAGCGGCTGCGCCATTGCACGGGAATTGTCCCGATTTGCGCTGGACATTCTGGTTCTGGAAAAAGAGGAAGACGTGTGCTGCGGCACCAGCAAGGCCAACAGCGGCATCGTCCACGCAGGCTTTGACGCACCGGCAGGGAGCCTGATGGCAAAATTGAACGTGGCCGGGTCTAGGGCCATGGAAGCCCTGTCCAAAGAGCTGGACTTCCCCTACCGCCGGAACGGCTCCCTGGTGCTGATGACCCGGCCGGATCAGCGGGACGCTCTGGAAGCTCTGATGGAAAACGGCCGGAAAAACGGCGTGGAGGGGCTGGAAATTCTGGACCGGGATGCCCTTCTGGCCATGGAGCCTCACTTATCTGAGGAGGTGCTGGCAGGACTGTACGCCCCCACCGGAGCCATCGTCTGCCCCTTCGGCCTGACCATCGCCCTGGCCGAAAACGCCGCCGCCAACGGCGTAAAATTTCAGTTCGATTCCCCGGTGACGGGGCTTTCCCGGACCGGGGACTTCTGGACCGTCCATACGCCCACGGGAATGATTCAAACCCGGACGGTCATGAACGCCGCCGGGGTCCATGCCGGAGACATTCACGGCTTCGCCACCGGGGAAAATATGAAAATCATCCCCCGGCGGGGAGAATATTTCCTCATGGACCACGCCGTCGGAGATTATGTAAACTCTACCGTTTTCCAGTTGCCCGGCCCCTATGGCAAGGGCGTTCTGGTAACGCCCACAGTCCACGGCAATCTGCTGGTTGGCCCCACAGCCACGGACCAGAATGACCCGGACCGGACCGCCACCACACGGGAGGGTCTGGCCAGCATCCGGGAAAAGGCCGCCCATTCCGTGACGGACATTCCCTGGCGACAAACCATCACCAGCTTTGCGGGCCTCCGGGCCCACCGGCCGGAGCATGAATTTTACATCCGGGAAACACTCCCCGGCTATATTGACTGCGCCGGTATCGAGTCCCCCGGCCTGACCAGCGCCCCGGCAGTAGGCGAACTGGTTGCGAAAATTGCAGAAAGCATCCTGAAGCCGAAGAAAAAAGCCAATTTCTGCCCCACCCGTAAGAATATTCTGAACCCGAACATCCTCTCTCAGGAAGCACGCTCGGCGCTCATTGAACGCAATCCCGCCTACGGCCGCATCATCTGCCGCTGCGAGGGCATCACCGAGGGGGAAATTCTCGATGCCATTCATCGGACCCCCGGCGCACGGAGCCTGGACGGGGTAAAGCGCCGGGTCCGGGCAGGCATGGGCCGGTGTCAGGGGGGCTTCTGTTCGCCCAAAGTCACCGCCATTCTGGCCCGTGAACTGGGTATTTCTCTGACGGAAGTCACCAAATCCGGCGGCTCGTCGGTCCTGCTGACAGGCCGGGATAAGGAGGTACAGCCATGAAAAACCCCGATCTGGTCATCATCGGTGGCGGTCCCGCAGGACTGTCGGCAGCCGTGGCCGCTTATGAAGCGGGTCTGCGGGACATTCTCATTCTGGAACGGGACCGGGAACTGGGGGGCATCCTGAACCAGTGCATCCACAACGGCTTCGGCCTCCACACCTTCCATGAGGAACTCACCGGCCCGGAATACGCCGGGCGGTTCATTGAAAAGGTCAACGCCCTGGGCATCCCCCGGAAGCTGGACACCATGGTCCTGTCCCTGGGGCCGGACCGGAGCGTCACCGCCACCAACCCGGCGGACGGACTCTTTACCCTCCATCCCAAGGCCGTGATTCTGGCCATGGGCTGCCGGGAGCGGCCCCGTGGGGCGCTGAACATTCCGGGGACCCGCCCTGCCGGCATTTATACCGCCGGAACGGCCCAACACTCTGTAAATATCGAAGGCTTTTTGCCCGGCAAACGGGTGGTCATTCTGGGGTCCGGGGACATCGGCCTCATCATGGCCCGGCGGATGACGCTGGAGGGCGCAAAAGTCCTGGCGGTGGCCGAGCTGATGCCCTACTCCGGCGGATTGAAGCGGAACATCGTCCAGTGTCTGGAGGATTTCGGCATTCCCCTGCTCTTGAGCCACACGGTCATCGACATCCGGGGGGACAAGCGGCTCACCGGGGTCACGTTGGCCCGTGTGGAGAATGGCCGCCCTGTTCCGGGAACGGAAATTTCCTACGACTGCGACACCCTGCTTTTAAGCTGCGGCCTGCTGCCGGAAAACGAGCTGAGCCGTGGGGCCGGGGTGCCGTTAAACCCCGTCACCGGCGGCCCGCTGGTGGATGAGGGGTTGGAGACGGGCATTCCCGGCGTGTTCGCCGCCGGAAACGTGCTGCACGTCCACGATTTGGTGGATTATGTTACTCAAGAGGCCGCTCAGGCCGGAGAGAATGCGGCAAAATATGTGCTTTCCGGAGAAAAATCTTCGGAAAACTGCGTCAAAATTCAATGCACCGGCGGGGTCCGCTATACGGTCCCGGCCCAGGTCCATCCGGGGACAAAAAGCCTGAAAATTCGCCTGCGGGTGGACAAGCCTTACCGGAACAAGCGCCTGACGGTCTGCGCTGACGGCGTACCGGTGCTGTCCCGGAAGCGGCCTGTGCTTGCTCCCGGCGAAATGGAAACTCTGGACGTAACAAATCTACCGGAGCATTTTTCGGCCATCACTGTGGCCTTGGAGGAGGGAAAATGATGGAAACGAGGACCCTCACCTGCATTGGCTGCCCTCTGGGCTGCACCCTAAAAGCAGAATTGGAGGGGAACACCGTCCGGTCCGTCACCGGCAACACCTGCCCCAACGGGGAAAAGTACGCCCGGAAGGAACTGACCACCCCGGAGCGCATCCTGACCACCACCCTGCCCATTCTGGGCGGGGACCGGCCCACGGTCAGCGTCAAGACCGCCGCCCCGGTACCGAAGGGCATGATGTTGGCTTGTATGGAGGCCCTGCGGGGCATACGCGTGTCGGCCCCGGTGAACATGGGCCAGACGCTGGTGGAAAATCTGGCCAATACCGGCGTTGATCTGGTCGCCACCCGGGCCGTTGGACGGGAGCAGTTCTAAAGCGCAGTCCCCCCGGCGAGGAGAAAGATAACCTCTCCACAAGGATAGTCTATCTTTCTCACCGGGGGGATTATTCACAAACAGCAGAGCCATCTCCACACATTTTGTGGAAACACCCCTACTGTATTTTCATTCCCGACCAAATCAATGGAGCCTGTGAAGATGGCGCCAAATATGGTCAGTCGAGAACGATCCGTGCATTTATGGACGACCTGGGCATTCCCTTTGAATCGGCCATGAAAGCTGCAAGAATTCCCGAAGGCAACTGGCCGGAATACAAGAAGCTTCTGGAGGGCATAGATCAAACTGCCCCCTGCTCCTGAATATGACACAGCAACCGCCGTGTGGAATCGCTTCCACACGGCGGCTTTTTGGATTTGTGAATTGTTCTCAAATTTACCCTGCCTCGTTATGATCATTCCCCAGTTGTTCGGCCAGGAGGGAGATCATGGCCGAATTGGTCGGTCTGGGGATGGGGCCGTCTGTGTGGAACACCTGGCTCCAGGCGGATTCGTCCCGATTGTCCCAAGCCGAGTGAATGGCCGCCCGGATGGTCCGCTCCACCTGTAAGGGGTTCCCTCCGCAGCGCTTCGCAACCGTTGGGTACAACTCTTTTGTAATGGATTGGGTCCGGTCATGGACCATGACCAGCACCGCCTCCCGTAAAAAGGCGTAGCCCCGCATTTTCGTAGGAATTCCCAGCCGAAGCAGCATATTGGAAACGGTGGTCCGCGGGTCCGCCAGTGTGACCGTAGACGGACGCAGCGCTTCGGCCATGTCCCGGACCCGGCGAGCGGTAGCATCCAGGCCGCAGGGCTTCCGCATCAGGTACGAAACGCCCAACTTCTGGCAGGCCTCCACCACGTAATCGCTCAGAAAATTCGTCGTTGCCAGCACTTTGGGCCGGTTTTCGACGGGCAGCTGCTGCAGCAAGCTCAGTCCATCCAGCCCCGGCAAAAGCAAATCCAGCACGAAAATCCCCGGCTGTTCCGCCTGAATCATCTCCCAGGCCTGTCGCCCGTCCTGGCAGGTCGCCACGGAAAAATCCCCTCGGAGCCGTTCCGTGAGCGCGTCCAAAAATTCCGCCGAGCTGTCTGTGATCAAAATCTGTAAATTTCCCATGGTTTCCTGTCCTTTCTGCCGTTGATGGAGATAGATTATCACATCACCGGAAGATTTTCAATATTTTGAACCCCGGAAAATTTCGACGTTTTTCGACCTATTTACCAAAAAGTGAACTTGGAAATTCGGAAATCCCAAAATTTAACGTCGAATTTGCAAATCAGGTGCAAATTTCGCCATGTCGCAAATTCTGCCTAGCCTCTTGACAAGACTCCGGCATTGCTCCCCTGCTTCCCCACGCTTTCCCTCTTTTGGGGCCAATTGTGCAGAATTTCCGTA
>JALEII010000018.1 GCA_022770345.1 Clostridiales bacterium
AATACCCTGGACCTGATGCGCCAGCCCTTGGAGGATGGGTGCGTGACCATTTCCCGGATGTCCGGCACGGTGACGTACCCGGCAGAATTTATGCTGGTGTGCGCCATGAATCCCTGCAAATGCGGCTATTACGGGGACCCCTCCGGCCGCTGCACCTGCTCGGAAAGCGCCGTAAGGGCCTACCGGAGCCGCATTTCCGGGCCGCTGCTGGACCGTATCGACATTGTGGTAGAGGTCCCGGCGGTGAAATTTGAGGAACTGCGGACCCGTGCGGAGGCGGAGCCCTCCGCCAAGGTCAAGGAGCGGGTAGACGCCGCCCGGAAAATTCAGAATGAACGCTACGGCGGCGGGCTGTGTAATGCACGGCTGGGGCCGGAGGAGCTGCGGCGGTATTGTATGCTGGATGAAGAATCCAACGCTCTGTTCCGCCGGGCTTACGATGCCCTGCATCTGACCGCCAGAAGCTATGACCGCATCGTGAAGGTGGCCAGGACCATTGCCGATCTGGCGGGCAGCGAGGACATTCGTCCCGCCCACCTGGCGGAGGCGTTGCGCTACCGAGCCCAGAATGTGGGAGAAGAATAAAAAGGAGTAAACGATATGAACGAGATGTTTTTGATGAAGCTGGGCGAGGTGGTGCTGAAGGGTGCCAACAAGCGGCAGTTTGAGAACCGTCTGCGGCACAACGTCCGTCGCCGGATGGAGCCCTTCGGCAATTTCGACGTATATATCCTCCAATCCACTGTGTATATCCAACCTATGGACGATCAGGCGGACCTGGACGGGGCCTGGGAGGCCTGCCACAGCATTTTCGGCGTGGTGAGCCTGTGTCGCTGCCGTCCTTGTGAGAAAAATGTGGATGCCATTTATGACGCAGTGGAAGCATATCTGGGGGACGACCTGGATATGGCGGAGTCCTTTAAGGTGGAGTCCAAGCGGTCTGATAAAGCCTTCCCTCTGACCTCCATTGCCCTTTCCCAGGAGATCGGCGGGCGACTGGCGGAGGCCCACCCCGACTGTCTGGTGGACGTGCACCATCCGGCTTATACCGTCTATGTGGAGGTCCGGGACCTGGCGGCTTACGTCCACGGTCCTGCGGAGCCGGGTGCTGGCGGTCTGCCCACCGGCGTGGGCGGACGGGGCATGTGCCTGCTATCCGGCGGCATCGATTCTCCTGTGGCGGCCTATATGATGGCCCGCCGGGGCATGGAAATTGAGTGCGTCCACTTCTTCTCCTATCCCTATACCTCCCAGCTTGCCAAGGACAAGGTCCTGGAGTTGGCCCGGCTGGTGACGAAGTATTGCGGCCGGATGACTGTGAACGTGGTCCCCTTTACGGAAATTCAGGAGGCTATCCGGGACAACTGCCCGGAGGAGTATTTCACCCTCATCATGCGCCGGTTCATGATGGAGATTTCCCAGCGCATCGGCCGGAATGACGGCTGCGGGGCACTCATTACCGGCGAAAATCTGGGCCAGGTGGCCAGTCAGACCATGGAGGCTATGGCCGTCACCGGGGCCGTGGTGGATATGCCCATTTTCATGCCGCTCGTGGGCATGGACAAGGAGCAGATTGTCACTATTGCCAGACACATCGGTACCATGGACACATCAATCCTGCCATACGAGGACTGCTGTACGGTATTCACCCCCAAGCATCCCAAGACCAAGCCTACGCTGGGCCAGGTGGAGCACGCCGAGCGGAAGCTGGACCGGGAGGCCCTGATTCAGCGGGCCATCGAAGGTGTGGAGAAAGTGACGGTTCGCTATGCAGACGCCCCTTTGCTCTGAGGTCCTGACGGCCTTGCGGGGCCGGACCCTTTCCACGGCGGAAAGCCTCACCGGCGGAGGCATCGGTTCAGCGCTGACCGCCGTGCCGGGAGCCTCGGAGGTCTACCGGGGCGGGGTCATTTCCTATGTAAATGACGTGAAGCACCGGGTTCTCGGCGTTTCTGCGGAGGATTTGGAGACCCTCGGAGCCGTTTCTGAGCCGGTGGCCCGGCAGATGGCGGCGGGGGCGAGAAGAATTACCGGCAGCGACGTGGCGGTCAGCGTCACGGGCCTGGCCGGTCCCGGCGGGGATGAATTCGGCCATAGCGTGGGCACGGTGTTCGTTGGCTATGCCGACGAACGGAAAAATTTTGCAAGGGAATACCACTTTGACGGGGACCGGGAAGCGGTCCGAAGCCAGACCGTCCGGGCGGCCCTGGAACTGGTGCTGGCAGAAAACGGAGCGGAATGATGTATCGCATTTTTGTAGTGGAGGACGACCCGGGCATCGCCGGGGCCGTCTGCGCCCAGGGAAAAAACTGGGGCCTGGAAATGCGGGCCTGCGAGGATTTCCAACACGTTATGGGGGAGTTCTCGGCCTTTTCGCCCCATCTGGTGCTGATGGACATTGGTCTGCCCTTCTATAACGGATATTACTGGTGCCAGGAGATCCGGAAAGTGTCCAGCCTGCCGGTGATTTTTCTGTCCTCGGCGTCGGACAATATGAACATCATTATGGCCATGAACATGGGTGGGGACGATTTTATCGCCAAGCCCTTTGATCTGACGGTGCTGATCGCCAAAATCCAGGCCATGCTTCGCCGTGCTTACGATTTTGGCGGCAGTCTGCCGGTTCTGGAGCATCGGGGGGCCATGCTCTCCACCGGGGACCATACCCTGACTTACGGGGAGGCCAAGCTGGAGCTTTCCAAGAACGAATACGGCATTCTCCTGACCCTGATGGAAAACAAGGGCAAAGTCGTCAGCCGGGAGAAGCTTATGGAGCGGCTGTGGGAAACGGACAGCTTCGTGGATGAGAATACCCTGACGGTGAACGTGAACCGGCTCCGGAAGAAACTGGAAGGCATCGGCCTGACGGATTTCATTGCCACGAAATTCGGTGTGGGCTATCTGGTGGGGTGAGGCCATGAACGGGTTTCTGCGGGCTTACCTGCGGCAGAAAAAGAACGGGATGCTGGCCTTTTTGCTCTGCTGCGGCATCTTTGCGCTGTGCTTTTATCTCTATGATTTGCCGATTGCGGCGTTGCTGTACCCGGCGGGACTGGCGGGCTTGCTTCTTTTCGGTTTCCTGACGGCGGATTTCTGCAAATGCCGGAAGCAATACCGGCTTTTGCAGGAGTTGGCCAAGCTGCCGGGGCCTCTGATGGAGCATTTCCCGGAGGAGATTTTTCCGGGGGAGGAGCAGTACCGGGTCATGATCGAAAAACTCCGGCGGGAGCAGGCGGAGGACCGGGCGGAACTGGAACGGCGCTATAAGGACCGGATGGATTACTATACCCTCTGGGTCCACCAGATCAAGGTCCCCATTGCGTCCATGGACTTACAGCTGCAAAGCACCGATTCGGACCTGTCCCGGAGCTTGTCTGAGGACCTGCAGCGCATCGAGCAGTACACTCAAATGGTCCTGGTGTACCTGCGGCTGGATTCGGACACCTCCGATTATGTTCTGCGGGAGCAGGAGTTGGACGGAATCCTGTGCGCCTGCGTGAAAAAATTCTCCACTCAGTTCATCCGGCGGCACTTGCGCCTTACCTATGCACCGGTGCATACAAAAGTGCTCACCGACGGAAAATGGCTGAGCTTCGTCATCGAGCAGTTGCTTTCCAACGCCGTGAAGTACACGAAAACCGGCGGCGTGGAGATTTTTATGGCCCAGCCGGGGGTGCTGTGCATCCGGGATTCCGGCGTGGGCATCCGGCCGGAGGACCTGCCCCGAATTTTCGAGCGGGGCTACACGGGCACCAACGGCCGGGCGGAGCAGCGGTCCAGCGGCATCGGATTATATCTCTGCAAGCGGGTCTGCCATAATCTGAACCACGGCCTCCGGGTGGAGTCCGTGTCCGGCCAGGGAACGGCGGCCTATCTGGACCTGCGGCGGGAAAAACGGACCACGGAATGAAAAACGAACAACAATGTAAGATTTGCCGGAGGAAATGTAAGGGGAATCCCATGCGATGCATTTCCTCCGGTGTTATAATTTCCCCAGAAATTCAAGGAGGTAACAAAAGTATGGCAATTCTGGAAGTTGCGGACCTGAAAAAGGTCTATACCACCCGGCTGGGGGGCCAGCATGTGGAAGCGCTGAAAAACGTTAGTTTTTCCGTGGACCAGGGGGAATATGTGGCAGTGATGGGCGAGTCCGGCTCCGGCAAGACCACCCTGTTGAACATTCTGGCAGCGCTGGACAGCCCCACCGCCGGCAGCGTGAAGCTGGACGGTCAGGACCTGACGAAAATTCCGCAGAAGGACCTGGCGGCCTTCCGCCGGGACCACCTGGGCTTTGTGTTCCAGGACTTCAATCTGCTGGATACCTTCACCATTGAGGACAATATCTATCTTCCGTTGGTGTTGGCGGGAAAGTCCTACCGGGAAATGCGGCAGCGGCTGACCCCCATCGCCCAGGAATTGGGCATCGGGGCTATCCTGAAAAAGTACCCTTATGAAGTCTCGGGCGGACAGAAGCAGCGCTCCGCCGTGGCCCGGGCCATCATCACCAATCCACGACTGCTGCTGGCCGACGAACCCACCGGCGCACTGGATTCCAAGGCTACCGATGAACTGCTGCGGCTTTTTGACGATGTGAACCGGGTGGGCCACACCATTATTATGGTGACGCACTCGGTGAAGGCTGCCAGTCACGCCGGGCGGGTGCTGTTCATCCGGGACGGCGAGGTGTTCCACCAGTTGTACCGGGGAGAGAACACCACGGAGCAGATGTACCAGCGGATCACGGACACCCTGACGGTGCTGACGACGGACGGTGAGCGGCAATGAAAACAGGCTTCTATCCCGGCTTCGCCTTCAGCGGCATCCGGAAAAATAAGCGGCTGTATGTGCCGTATCTGCTCACCTGCATTGGTGCGGTAATGATGTTTTACATTTTGAACTCCCTGTCCCGATTTATGACCACCAGCGGCAGCTTCGGCGGCGGGGCCACCGGGTCACTGCTGGAACTGGGCACCTGGGTCATGGGATTCTTTTCCCTTATCTTCCTGTTTTATACCAATTCTTTCCTGATTCGTCGCCGGAAGAAGGAATTCGGCCTGTATAATGTCCTGGGCATGGGCAAGGGTAACATTGCCCGCATCCTGCTCTGGGAGACGGTGATTTTGCTGACGGCCGCCCTGGCGGTGGGCCTGGGGTTGGGCATTGCACTGAGCAAGCTGTTTGAATTGGGTTTGGGTCGCATCATCCGGATGGAGAATCTGGACCATGTGCTGCGGGTGAACGGGAGAGCCGTCCTGCTCACCGTGGTGGTCTACGGCGTGATTTTCTTCCTGATCTATCTGAATAGCCTCCGGCAAATTCATTTTGGTTCCCCGGTGGAACTGCTCCGGGGGGAGAATCTGGGGGAAAAGCCTCCCAAGGCCAACTGGCTGGTGGCCTTGCTGGGCGTGGTGCTACTGGCGGCGGCTTACCATCTGGCTGTGACCATCGAGGACCCCATTCTGGCCATGACCTGGTTCTTTGTGGCGGTGCTGCTGGTCATTGCGGCTACCTACCTGCTGTTCATAGCCGGGTCCGTGACCTTGTGCCGTCTGCTGCAAAAGTGCAAGGGTTATTATTATAAAGCCAGCCACTTTGTCTCCGTGTCCTCCATGGCCTACCGGATGAAGCGCAACGGTGCAGGCCTGGCTTCCATCTGTATTCTGGCCACTATGGTGCTGGTCATTGCCTCCACCACCGTCTCCTTGTACAGCGGCATCGAACAGAATCTCGCGGAGCGCTATCCCCGGGAGTTGAATATTGAACTGGTCAATTATAAGCCGGGGACCGAGGAAGACCTGCGGCGGGAGCAGGAGATACTCCGTTCTGCCGTCATGGAGCAACTGGAAAAACGGGGCCTGAAGCCTGAAAATATCATGGAATACCGGGCCAGCTCCACTACCGGCGTGTTCCGGGACAAGACGTTCCTGCTCAATGAGCCGGATACGCTTTCCAATGCGGCCATTACAGGCACTCTGATGCTGATTCCTCTGGACGCTTACAACAGTCTGACCGGTTCTCAGGAGACCTTGAAGCCCGGGGAGGCCCTCATCAAGAACTACCGCATGGACTACCAGCCCTCTGAGCTGACCGTGGCGGGCCATACCTACGCCCTGCGCCGTCTGCCGGACGGCCAGGTCAGTGGAGGAGAGTCCCTTACTTATCTGGTGGGGACCGTGTATCTTGTCGTGCCGGACTATGAAGAAGCGGCACGGGACCTGCACCAGGCGCAGATGGAGGCGGATACCGGTCTGACCGGAATGCGCTGGCACTTTAACTTTGACCTGGATGCCTCCGAGGAGGAGCGGAATGCGATCATGAGCGATGCGTTCCATACGTTCTGGGAGGATGAAAGCATCCGTAACTCCGGCTGCTCTGTCACTGTGGACAGTCGGGAGGCCAACCGGCAGGATTATTACGGCCTTTACGGCGGGCTGCTGTTCCTGGGAGCTGTGCTGAGTGTGGTATTCACGGCAGCGGCGGTGCTCATCATCTACTATAAGCAGCTTTGCGAGGGCTACGAGGACCAGGCCCGCTTTGCCATCATGCGGAAAGTGGGCATGACGGACCGGGAAATTCGCCGGTCGGTAAATTCCCAGATGCTGACGGTGTTCTTCCTGCCGCTGCTGGCGGCGGGGGTCCATCTGACCTTTGCCTTCCCCATGCTGACCAAGATCCTGGCGTTGATGAATATGATGGACCGGAATTGGCTGCTGCTGATGACGGCTGCCAGCTTCCTGGTGTTCGGACTCTTTTACCTGGCGGTGTACCGCCTGACCTCCAACACCTATTACAAGATCGTTGTGAGCCGGCCCGAGCAGGAATAAAATACAAAGCCCCCGGCAGGAATTTTCCCGCCGGGGGTAGGTCTTATTGGCCAAGCTGACTTTTCAGGGCTTCCAGAAGCGGTGCATACTGCGCTTCGGTATTGTCAGAGAGCACGACATAGCCGCTACCTTCCGGCTGCTCCGGGAAAAAGGAGCGTACATCTGAAAGCCAGATTACAAGAATTTTGGCATCCGGGGAAAGATAGTACAGGGTATCCTTGCTGCCGACGAAGAAGAACTCCGAATCCGGGTAGGATGCGAATAGATAGGAAGAGGCAATCAGCCGGTCGTTGAGGAAAATACCGTCCTTAGCTCCGTCACGGAATGCCGGACGCAGACTGGGCTCACCCTGCATCAGTAGCGTCTTTCGGGAAACCAGAAGTCCGGTAATCCGCACGGAGCAGGGGACCTCGGTGCCGTCGGAGCACACCAGACGAGCCGAATGGGTTTCGTGGATGTAGGTCTCTTTGGGAAAGACCCATCGATCCAGCAGGAAGAAAAGGCCTACACCAACCAATAGGATAACAACCAGACAGAAAATGCGCTTTGCCTTCATGCGGGGTACCTCCTTTGCAATTAAGCAAATAAAATATATTTGAAGTACTACAGCCGAAGTGGCAAACCTATATGTGCTATCACAGAATATGATAGCGTTTGCTTTTGGTAGTTATGCACTTTATCTGGAAGCATCGTATCATAAAAAATAGCTAATGTCAATAGTAAATACGAAATAAAATCGACAAACTACAAAAAGAGATAATGCTATAAAGAAAATTGAAAATACGGTCTTATAATAAAATAGAACGTTGTAACACAAAAAGGATAAGCGGCAGGCTTCGTTCTTGAAACCTGCCGCTTTTGGAGCTGGAAACGTGACTTGAACACGCGACCTGCTGATTACGAATCAGCTGCTCTACCGACTGAGCTATTCCAGCAAAGGAACGTTCCTTATTATAAAGGCTTTCTTTGAAAATGTCAACTGCTTTTTCTTTCAAATCCCGTATTGCAAAAACAAGAGAAAATGGTATACTATACTCGAATTTGGAAGGGAGCGTGATAGATGTGAGAAAACTCCTGCGCTACATGAAGGGCTTCGGCAAGGAGTGTGTGCTGGGGCCGCTGTTCAAGTTGTTGGAAGCCACTTTTGAACTTTTGGTGCCGCTGGTAGTGGCCAACATTGTGGACAAGGGGATTGCAAACGGGGATACCTCCTACATTATTAAAATGTGTCTTGTGATGGTGCTGCTGGGCGTTGTGGGCCTTGCCAGCAGTGTGACGGCACAGTATTTTTCTGCCCGTGCAGCGGTGGGATTTGCCTCCCGGCTGCGCCATGCGGTCATGCAGCGGACCCTGCGGCTGGGCTACGGGGAAATCGACCGGCTGGGCACTTCCACGCTGGTGACCCGGATGACCTCCGATATCAATCAGATCCAGAACGGCGTGAACCTGACCCTGCGGCTGCTGCTCCGGTCCCCCTTCGTGGTGTTCGGCGCAATGGTCATGGCCTTTACCATCGATACCCAGGCCGCGCTGGTGTTCGCCGGAGTCATTCCCGTTCTGTGCATTGTGGTGTTCGGCATTATGCTCATTACCATGCCCATGTACAAGCGGGTCCAGCAGCGGCTGGACAGCGTCACCGGCAATGCCCGGCAGAATCTCTCCGGCGTCCGGGTGCTGCGGGCATTCAATATGGAAAAGAGCCAAATCCAGGGCTTTGACGACAGCGCCACGGCTTTGACTGCCAGCCAGATGTCTGCCGGATGGGTGTCCGGCCTGCTGAACCCGCTGACCTTCGTTATTGTGAACCTGGCGGTCATCGTGCTCATTCGGGTGGGGGCCGTGAAGGTGGATGGCGGGGTGCTGACCCAAGGCCTGGTCATCGCCCTGTACAACTATATGTCCCAGATTTTGGTAGAGCTTATCAAGATGGCCAATCTCATCATCAACATCACCAAGGCCGTGGCCTGTGGCAACCGGGTGGAGGCCCTGCTGGAGGTCCGGCCCGGCCAGAAGAACGGTGAAAAGACCGATGCCATTCAGGGCGGCGTGTCCTTTGAGAACGTGGCGGCGGGCTATCCCGGTGCAGCGGCCCACTCTCTGGAGGGCGTGTCCTTTACGGCCAAGCCCGGCCAGACCGTGGGTATCATCGGCGGCACCGGCTCCGGTAAGACCACATTGGTAAATCTGATTCCCCGGTTCTATGATACCCAGGAGGGAACCGTGACCATTGACGGCACGGACGTGAAGGAACTGGACCAGGAAACGCTGCGGGCTTCCATTGGTGTGGTGCCCCAGAAAGCAGTTCTGTTCCACGGGACCATCCGGGAGAACCTCCGCTGGGGCAAGGAAGATGCAACTGACGAGGAACTTTGGGATGCCCTGGATGTGGCCCAGGCCAGGGAAGTGGTCAAGGGCAAGGAAGGGGAACTGGATGCTCCGGTGGAGCAGGGCGGAACCAATTTCTCCGGCGGCCAGAAGCAGCGGCTGACCATTGCCCGTGCTTTGGTCCGCAAGCCCCGCATCCTGATTCTGGACGACAGCGCTTCGGCGCTGGACTACGCTACCGATGCACGGCTTCGGATGGCCATTCGGAATATGAAAAATCCGCCCACGACCTTCATCGTCTCCCAGCGGTCTTCCGCCGTGCGGTACGCCGACGAAATTCTGGTGCTGGACGACGGGAAACTGGTGGGCAAGGGTACTCACGAGGAACTGCTGCAAAGCTGCCCTGTGTACCGGGAGATCGTGCGCTCTCAATTCCCGGAGGAGGTGAAGGACAATGGCTAAGAAAACGCAACCGGGGACCCTTTCCAAGGTCCTGTTGCGGGTAAAGCGGTATTGGGCCGCCATGATCGGCTCCATTGCCCTGTCTGCCGTGTATGTGGCCATGAGCCTGTATATCCCCATTCTGGTGGGCGATGCCATTGACTGCATCGTTGAGGCCGGCCATGTGGATTTTACCAAAATGGGAGAATATCTCCTGAAAGTAGCCATCTGCGCCGGAACGGCGGGCCTTTCCCAGTGGGTCATGAATGTGCTGAATAACCATGTGACCTACCGGGTAACACAGGACCTGCGCCAGGAGGCCTTCCGGCACATTCAGGACCTGCCCCTGAGCTATCTGGACACCCATCCCCAGGGAGACCTGGTGAGCCGGATGGTGGCGGATGTGGATACCTTCGCCGACGGTTTGCTCATGGGCTTCACCCAGTTTTTTACCGGTGCGCTGACCATTCTGGGAACCCTGTTCATTATGCTGACCATTCGCTGGCAGATCGCCTTGGTTGTGCTGTGCATCACGCCGGTATCTCTGCTGGTGGCCCGGTTCATTTCCAAGCGGACCTATTCCATGTTCCGGCTCCAGAGCCGGACCCGTGGTGAGCAAACGGCCCTCATTGATGAGACGGTGGGTGAGTTGAAGGTTGTCCAGGCCTTCGGCCATGAAAATGCTTCTCTGGCGGAGTTCGACGAAGTAAACGACCGGCTGGAAAAATGCTCCTTGCAGGCCATTTTCTTCTCTTCTCTGGTAAATCCTGCCACCCGGTTCGTGAACGCTCTGGTCTACGCCTGCGTGGGTCTGGTGGGCGCCCTCAGCGCCATCGGCGGGGCCATTACGCCGGGCGTGCTGACCATTTTCCTCAGCTATGCCAACCAGTACACCAAGCCCTTCAATGAGATTTCCGGCGTGGTGACGGAATTGCAGAACGCCCTGGCCTGCGCCGCACGGGTGTTCGAGCTGATCGAAGAAAAGCCCCAGACGGCGGACCCGGCGGACCCCAAGGTCCCCGAAACCGTGGAGGGGGCCATGGAGATTTCTCATGTGGACTTCTCCTATGTGCCGGAAAAGCCCCTCATCCGGGATTTTAATCTGTCCGTAAAGCCCGGCGAGCGGGTGGCCATCGTCGGTCCCACGGGCTGCGGCAAGACGACCATGATCAACCTGCTCATGCGCTTCTATGATCCCCAGCAGGGCACCATTACTCTGGACGGGATGAATACCCGGGAGATGACGAGGGGCGACCTGCGCCGGTGCGTGGGCATGGTGCTGCAGGATACCTGGCTCATGTCCGGCACCATTCGGGACAATATTGCCATGGGCAAGCCGGACGCGACCCTGGAGGAAATTCAGGAGGCGGCGAAAAAGGCCCATGCGGACAGCTTCATCCGCCGGATGCCCCAGGGCTACGATACCCAGGTGGGCGAGGGCGGCGGCAGCCTGTCCCAGGGCCAGAAGCAGCTTCTGTGCATCGCACGGGTGATGCTGTGTCTGCCACCCATGCTGATTTTGGACGAGGCCACGTCTTCCATCGATACCCGTACGGAGATGAAGGTCCAGAATGCGTTCCAGACCATGATGGATGGCCGGACCAGCTTCATCGTGGCCCATCGGCTCTCCACTATCCAGAATGCGGATGTGATTCTGGTCATGCGGGACGGGCAGATCGTCGAGCAGGGTACCCATCAGGAACTCCTTGCCAAGAGGGGCTTCTACGAGCAGCTGTATCAGAGTCAGTTCGCACATTAAAAGATTTCCAAGGCTCCCCGAATGGGGAGCCTTGTTTTTTAAGAGAAAAGAGAAGAACGAAAAGAGAATAGAGAAAAGCCGAAATGCTGCGACGGGAGCAATGTGCGGGAAAATTTCGAGAAGCCCCCCGGCGGAGCATGGTAGGGGCGAGGCACGCCTCGCCCGCTTAAGTTCCATACGCAGAAATGGCGTGGCGCAAAGGCTTCCCCTGGAGGGGAAGGCTTTTCTCTGTCCCGTTCATTTCTACTTCGATTGTTACCACTCGGTCACCGTAAATTGACGGGCGGGGCATGCCGCCGCCCCTACAGTGCCACGCCGGGAGGCAAGCGCCTCGCCGGAAGATTTTCAAAATACGATGTGCTGCCCATGCAACGCCTCTCTATATGCTCAATCGTTGACTTTCCCGAAGAAAATGCGTATAATAAGAGAAAATACAATGGAGTAATATGGCAGGTAGGAGCATTATGGCTGTAAAAAAACAGGAACAATACGGTAATTCCAGCATTTCCATGCTGAAGGGGGAGGACCGGGTCCGCAAACGCCCGGCAGTGATCTTCGGGTCCGACGACTTGGAGGGCTGCAAACATGCCGTCTTTGAGATTCTCTCCAACGCCATTGACGAAGCCCGTGAGGGCCATGGGGACACCATCATCGTCACCCGCTACGAAGACCTGAGCGTCGAGGTGGAGGACTTCGGCCGGGGCTGCCCGGTGGACTACAACGAAAAGGAAAAACGCTACAATTGGGAACTGGTGTTCTGCGAAATGTACGCCGGCGGCAAGTACGGCGAAAACGGAGAAAACTATGAGTATTCCCTGGGCCTCAACGGTCTTGGCTCCTGCGCCACCCAGTACGCTTCGGAATTTTTCGATGCGGTCATCCGCCGGGACGGCTTCAAGTACACCCTCCACTTTGAAAAGGGCAAGAACATCGGCGGCCTTCACAAGGAACCCACGGACCGGAAAAAGACCGGCTCCCTGTTCCGCTGGCGGCCCGACAAGGAAGTATTCACGGACATCAACATCCCTGTGGAATACTACCGGGATGTGCTGCGCCGTCAGGCCGTGGTGAATAAGGGGGTGACCTTCCGCTTCCGCAATCAGGTGGGCGGCAAGTTCGAGACGGAAGAGTATTGCTATCCCGACGGCATCAAGCAGTACCTGGAAGAGCTGGTAGGGGAGAATGCCTTCACCATGCCTGTATTCTGGGAGGCCGAGCGCCGGGGCCGGGACGCGGAGAACCGGCCGGAAATGAAGCTGAAAATTACGGCTTCCTTCTGCTTCTCCAAGCAGGTGAGCCACATTGAATACTATCACAATTCTTCCTGGCTGGAATACGGCGGCAGCCCGGATAAGGCGGTGCGCTCCGGCTTTACGGCGGCCTTCGACAAGTATCTGCGGGATACCAACAAATACACCAAGAACGAGAGCAAAATTCTGTTCCAGGACATTCAGGACAGCCTGGTGCTGGTGACGAACTGCTTCTCCACCATCGGCTGCTTTGAGAACCAGACCAAAAAGTCCGTGAACTCCAAGTTCACCCAGGAGGCCATGACCGCTTTCTTCAAGGAAAAGCTGCAGGTCTGGTTCCTTGAGAATAAGCAGGAGGCGGACCGGGCGGCGGAGCAAATTCTTGTGAACAAGCGTTCCCGGGAATCCGCCGAAAAGACCCGGACCAGCGTGAAAAAGAAGCTGTCCGGCACCATCGACATTGCCAACCGGGTTCAGAAATTTGTGGACTGCCGGAGCCGGGATGCTGCGGTCCGGGAGCTTTATATCGTGGAGGGCGATTCCGCACTGGGCAGCGTGAAAATGTCCCGGGATGCGGAATTCCAGGGCATCATGCCTGTTCGTGGTAAAATTCTGAACTGCCTGAAAGCGGATTACAATAAAATCTTCGCCTCGCCCATTATCACGGACCTGATGAAGGTCCTGGGCTGCGGCGTGGAGGTCCAGGGGAAGAAGGGCAAGGAGCTGTCCTCCTTCGATCTGTCCGCCCTGCGCTGGAACAAGGTCGTCATCTGCACCGATGCGGATTATGACGGCTTCCAGATTCGGACCCTGATTTTGACCATGCTCTACCGGCTCTGCCCCACGCTGATTCGGGATGGGTATGTGTATATCGCAGAATCGCCCCTTTTCGAGATCACCTACAAGGACAAGACCTGGTTTGCCTACAATGAGCAGGAAAAAGCCGCCATTCTGAAGGAACTGAATGGGAAAAGAGTCAACATCCAGCGCTCCAAGGGCCTTGGCGAGAACGACCCGGAGATGATGTGGATGACCACCATGAACCCGGAGACCCGGCGGCTCATCAAGGTCATGCCGGAGGAAGCGGAGCGGACCGCCTACTATTTCGACATTCTGCTGGGAGACAACCTGACCGAGCGGAAGAATTTCATTGCGGAAAACGGCGCCAGATATCTGGAACTGGCGGATATTTCCTAAGGAGGAGCTATGGCAAAGAAAAAACAGGAACCCTCCAAGAAGAAGGTCAATACCGAGGGTGTGGTGGGCCTTCACGGCTCCACCACCGAGCAGCCTATCTCCGAAACGCTGGAGATCAACTATATGCCCTACGCCATGTCCGTTATCGTTTCCCGGGCCATTCCGGAAATTGACGGCTTCAAGCCCAGCCATCGGAAGCTGCTCTATACCATGTATAAAATGGGTCTGCTCACCGGCGGACGGACCAAATCTGCCAACATCGTGGGTCAGACCATGCACCTGAACCCCCACGGCGATGCGGCTATTTACGAGACCATGGTCCGTTTGGCCCGGAGCAATGAGACACTGCTTCATCCCTTCGTGGACTCCAAGGGCAACTTCGGCAAGGTCTATTCCAGGGACATGGCCTACGCCGCCTCCCGTTACACCGAGGCCAAGCTGGAACCCATCTGCGCCGAGCTGTTCCGGGACATCGATTCCGACACTGTGGATATGGTGGACAACTACGATGCCACCACCAAGGAGCCGACCCTGCTGCCCACCACGTTTCCCAATGTGCTGGTCAGCGCCAATCAGGGAATTGCCGTGGGCATGGCCAGCAATATCTGTTCTTTCAATTTGAAAGAGGTCTGCGACACCACCATCGCCCTGCTGCAAAATCCCAATCACGACATTCTGGAGACCTTGCCTGGACCGGATTTTTCCACCGGCGGACAGGTCCTCTTTGACGAGGCTGCCACCCGTGATATTTACGCCACGGGCCGGGGCAGCTTCAAGCTCCGGGCCAAGTGGCAGTATGTCAAAGAAGGCAACCGCATCGAGATTCTGGAAATTCCCTACACCACCGCCACCGAGACCATCATGGACAAGGTGGAGGAGCTCATCCGGGCGGGAAAAATTCGGGAAATCTCCGATATGCGGGACGAGACGGACCTGGGCGGCCTGAAGCTGACCATCGACCTGAAACGGGGCGTGGACCCGGATGCCCTCATGCGCAAGCTTATGCGGCTGACGCCCTTGCAGGATTCCTTCCCCTGCAACTTCAACATCCTGGTAGCCGGCATGCCCAGGGTTATGGGTGTTGGGGAAATTCTGGAGGAGTGGTGTGCCTGGCGGACTGACTGCATCAAGCGCCGCATTTTCTTCCAAATCAAAAAGAAGCAGGACCGGCTGCATTTGCTCAAGGGCCTGGAGCGCATCCTGCTGGACATCGACAAGGCCATTTCCATTATCCGGGAGACGGAACTGGAAAGCGAAGTGGTACCGAATCTGATGATCGGCTTCGGCATTGACGAGATTCAGGCCAATTTCGTGGCGGAGATCAAGCTGCGGAACATCAATAAAGAGTATATCCTCCGGCAGACCAAGGCCATCTCCGATTTGGAGAAGGAAATTGCGGACCTGGATGCCACGCTGAACAGCCCCCGGCGGCTGAAAAACGTGATGATCGCAGAGTTGAAGCAGGTGTCGGAGAAGTACGGCCAGCCCCGCAAGACGGAGATTGTTTACCAGACCGAAGAGGAGGCCCCGGAGGAACCGGAGGAGCAGATTCCAGACTACCCGGTGACGGTATTCGTCTCCAAGGAGGGCTATCTGAAAAAAATTACCGCTCAGTCCCTGCGGATGTCCGGAGAGCAGAAGTTCAAGGAAGGGGATTCCCTGGCCTTCTCCAGGGAGACCAGTAACCGGAGCGAAATCCTGGTGTTCAGCGATAAATACCAGTGCTATAAGGCCAGACTTTCCGACTTCCCCGATGGAAAAGCCTCCCAGCTGGGAGATTATCTCCCTCAGAAGCTGGAAATGGAGCCTGGAGAGAATCTTTTGCAGGTAGTGCTGCCGGAGGACTATAAGGGCTTCCTGATGTTTTTCTTTGAAAACGGCAAGGCCGCCAAGGTCCCTATGTCCGCTTACGAGACCAAGACCAACCGCCGGAAGCTCACCGGCGCTTACTCCGACAAGAGTCCTCTGCGGACCATTCTGGCCATGCAGGCGGATGCGGAAGTGGCCTTGTATGCCACCGACGGCCGGGCGGTCGTATTCTCTACGGCGCTGCTGCTGCCCAAGACCACCCGGAATACCCAGGGTGTGGCGGTTATGAGCCTGAAAAAGAAGGCGCTGGCGGACCGGGCGGTGCTGCTGGCCGACAGCGGTATTGCCAATGCGGCCCGTTACCGCTGTAAGACGGTGCCCGCTGCGGGGGCTCTGGTGAAAGAGGAAGATTCCGGCAACAAGCAAATCGAATTTGCACTGTAATTGGGGGAGTTTGCTGTGAAAAAAAACAAAGACCGGGCGCTTGTGATGGGAAAGATTATCCTGGGCTGCGCCCTGTTTGCCGTGAGCTTCGATTTGTTTCTGGAACCAAACGACCTGAACGCCGGCGGCGTGTCGGGCCTTGCTATGGTGCTGGTGCAGATTTTAGGCGTCGGCAGCGTGGGCGTGGTGACGGCGCTGATGAACCTGCCCCTGTTCGCTTTGGGCGGCATGAAGATCGGCAAGAATTTCTTCTGGGGGTCCTTGTTGGGCATGATCGCCAGTTCGGCCCTGCTGGATCTTCTGACCGTCATCCCTATTCCGAAAACGGAGCCGCTGCTGGGTGCATTGTACGGCGGTGTCCTTTGCGGCTTAGGGCTGGGGCTGGTGTTTACCGCCGGGGCTTCCACCGGCGGTTCGGACATCGTGGTGCGGCTGCTGAAAATGAAGTGGCAGAGCGTCCCCATCGGGACCATCAATATCTGCTTTGATATGACCGTAGCCGTGCTGACCGGCATCGTGTTCAAGGACTTTACCCGGACCCTCTATTCCGGTGTGGCGGTGTTTGTCACCGGGCAGGTCATCGATGCGGTGGTCTATCGCTTCGACTATTCCAAGGTGGCGCTCATTATTTCCAAGTACCATGAGAAAATTGCCCAAGTGATCTCCGACGACCTGGGACGGGGGGCCACCTACCTCCACGGTGAAGGCTCCTATAGCCGGGAACCCACCAAAGTGGTGCTGACGGCGGTAAAGAAGCAGCAAATCGCCGACCTGAAACGGATGGTGTCCGAAATTGACCCGGATGCCTTCATCATCGTCCAGGAGGCCCACCAGGTCCTGGGCGACGGCTTCTCCCGGTACAGCAAGGATTCTCTGTAAATCAAAAAGGAGGTATTTTCCATGAAACGCCTGGCGGCTTGCCTGTTGGCCCTTGTGCTGCTGCTTTCCGGCTGCACGGAGGGCAGCTATGTGTCCGTGAAGCCTCATCAGG
This sequence comes from Clostridiales bacterium, assembly GCA_022770345.1. Classification (GTDB taxonomy): domain Bacteria; phylum Bacillota; class Clostridia; order Oscillospirales; family Oscillospiraceae; genus Faecousia. Next base: position 17,041 of record JALEII010000018.1, read on the forward strand.
GGGGAAATACCTCCGGCAATGCCCAGGCGGTGGCAGTGGGGAATTATGAGGAAATGTTGGCTGCCTTAAAAGAAATGGTGGCCGGGGCCGTGGAGCAGCAAGTCTTGAGCGTTGCGGACATGGACGAGAATGCCGTGACGGCAACGCTGGACCAGGCCATCCGGACGACCTGCCGCACGGACCCCATGGCGGCCTACGCCGTGGAGGAAATTACCTATGAGCGGGGTCAGAGCGGCAATCTGCCCGCTGTGGCGGTGAGCATCCGCTACAACCGGACCCGCCGGGAAATCCTGCAAATGCCCACGGCGGCGGATATGGACCAGGCGGCCTCCCGTATCCAGGTGGCCCTGAACGGTTGCAATTCCAGTGTGGTGATGCTGGTGGAACGGTATGAGCCGACAGATTTTGTGCAGCTGATCGAGGACTATGCGGCATCTTACCCGGAGTGGGTCATTGAAATCCCAACGGTGGCGGAGGCTACATACCCGGAAGCCGGGGATCGGTGCATTCTGGAGCTGAAGTTTTCCTACCAAACCAGCCGGGAGTCCCTGCGGACCATGCAGAGCAGGGTCCAGTCGGTGTTCGACTCCGCACGGCTCTATGTCCAGGGGGACAGCTCCGACCATGAAAAATACAATCAGCTTTTCTCCTTCCTGACCCAGCGGTTCGATTACAAGGCCGAGACATCCATCACGGCGTCCTATAGCCTTCTGTGCCACGGGGTAGGGGACAGCCGGGCCTTTGCTACCTGTTATGCGGCCATGTGCGCCCGGGCGGGGCTTTCGGCTCTGGTGGTCTCCGGAACCCGGGACGGGGAATCCTGGTTCTGGAACATCGTAGAGGATGACGGGGACTATTATCATGTGGACCCGGCGGCCTCGCTGCTGGGCGGCGATTTCCAGGAGCTGCGGGACGAGGAAATGGAGGGCTATGTATGGGATTACTCCGAATATCCCGTCTGCACCGGGCCGGAGGAGCCGGAACCGGCAGCAGAGACCGAGAATACAGAGCCAACGGGGGAGAACGAAAAATAATTTGCGGAATTTTGAAATCAGCTATTGACATTTCGGGAAATTCTGCTATAATACATATCGTTCGTTGCGGGTGTAGCTCATCCGGTAGAGCGCCACCTTGCCAAGGTGGAGGTAGCGAGTTCGAGCCTCGTCACCCGCTCCATAAAAGCCTGATTTGTGTTTTGCAAATCAGGCTTTTTCTTCGCAGAACCGTGCTTTTTGAAAAAATCGGAAGGAATCGGCGGCTGCGCGGCAGATTTTTCCCGGAAAAAGGAAAAATAATGTTTGACAAAACCGGGAAAACCCATTATAATATCTAAGCATGATTATGAGGAGGAAAGCGTATGCTGCTAGGACTTGCGAGAATCATAGACTGTCCCGGTGCATCCGTCCCCTTTTCTTATAGTGCAGACTTGCGGGATCTTCGATATGGCAACAGTTTCCCGGTAACCGAGCCTGTTGTGGCGGAAGGCATCGTGCGGAACACGGCCGGGGTGCTTGTGATGACGGGCAACGTGAAAACCACCCTTCATGGGGTGTGCGACCGCTGCGCTGCAGACTTTGTGAAAGAGGTTTCTTTTCCCATTGACGTGGTGCTGGTAACGGAGCTGGCCGACGAGGAGAACGAGGATGAGTGGGTATTTCCTCTGGAAGGCGACAGCGCCGACTTGGACGACATTGTTCGGACGGTTTTCGTCCTGAACATGGACTCTAAGCTGCTGTGCAGACCGGACTGCAAGGGTATTTGCTGCAGATGCGGTAAGAACCTGAACGACGGCCCCTGCGACTGCCCGAAGGAAGTAGATCCCCGACTTGCTGCTTTGAAGCAGCTTCTGAACAAGTAAAACCACTAACGATGCTGTCTGAAAAGCAGTTTGACCAAGGAGGTGTCATCCATGGCTGTTCCCAAGTGTAAAGTGTCCAAGGCCCGCCGTGATAAGCGCCGTGGCTCCAACTGGAAGCTGTCTGCTCCCAGCGTGGCGGTTTGCCCCAAGTGCGGTGAGCCCGTTATGCCCCACAGAGCCTGCAAGGCCTGCGGTACCTACAATGGCCGTCAGGTTCTTGCTGCCAAGGCTGACTAAGGCAGGAAAAAGCGCAAGCGCAGCGGAAGGCAGTCTCGCCTTCCGCTTTTTCCTTTATTTGGCGCAATTTGTTGAAGAACATCCTGCCATTCCGGCAGCGAGAAAGGATGATTGTATATATGAGCAAGCCTTTGGTGGCCATTGTGGGCAGACCGAACGTGGGCAAATCCATGCTCTTTAATAAACTCACCGGTCGGCGGACCTCCATCGTGGAGGATACTCCCGGCGTGACCCGTGACCGCATTTACGGAGACTGCGAGTGGTGCGGACGGAAATTTTCGCTGGTGGATACCGGCGGCATCGAGCCGGGCACCGAGAATGATATGCTGAAATTCATGCGGCGTCAGGCGGAGATTGGCATTCTGCTGGCCGACTGCATCATTATGGTCGTGGATGTTCGCTCCGGCGTTACCGCCGCCGATATGGACGTGGCTACCATGCTCCGCAAGTCCGGCAAGCCCGTGGCTCTGGCGGTGAACAAGTGTGACAGCGTGGGTCTCACCAACCCGGACGTGTACGAGTTCTACTCCCTGGGCATCGGGGATTTGTTCGAAACCTCCGCCGTCCACGGACACGGTACCGGAGACCTGCTGGACTGGTGCCTGGCGCAGTTCCCGGAGGAGACCGAGGAGGAAGAGGAGACCGACGTGGTCAGCGTGGCCATCGTGGGCAAGCCCAACGTGGGCAAATCCAGCCTTCTGAACCGGATCCTTGGGGAGGAGCGGGTCATCGTGTCCAATGTGGCCGGAACCACCCGGGACGCCATCGACAGCTATTTTGAAAACGAGACTGGCAAGTATTGCTTCATCGATACCGCCGGTATGCGCCGGAAAAGCAAGGTGGATGACGCCATCGAGAAGTTCTCCAACTTGCGCTCCATTGGCGCCATCGAGCGCAGCGACGTTTGCCTGATCCTGATCGACGCCAACGAGGGTGTTACTGAGCAGGATACGAAAATTGCGGGCCTCGTTCACGAGGCGGGCAAGGCTGCCGTCATTGTTGTGAACAAGTGGGACGCCGTAGAGGACAAGCAGACCAACACCATGCGGGATAAAGAGACGGAAATCCGCCGGGACCTGAGCTATATGACCTATGCGCCGGTGGTGTTTCTGTCGGCCTTGACCGGCCAGCGGGTGGACAAGCTCTTTGAGGTCATCCGGGAGGTCTATAAGCAGAATACCAGCCGGGTGACCACCGGTGCGCTGAACAGCGTGCTGGCCGAGGCCACGGCACGGGTGCAGCCGCCTACGGATAAGGGTCGCCGCCTGAAAATCTACTATATGACCCAGGCGGGGACCAAGCCGCCCCATTTCGTCATTTTCTGCAACGATGCCCGGCTGTTCCACTTCTCCTATCAGCGATACCTGGAAAACCAGATCCGGGAAGTGTTCGGCCTCCAGGGCACACCCATTCGCATTACCATCCGCCAGAAGGGCGACAAGGAGGAATAAGCCATGGCATACGCCATTGTCATTGCCGTGCTGGCCAGCTATCTGCTGGGCAATCTGAACGGCGCTGTGTGTATGTCCACGCTTCTGAGCCATGAGGATGTACGGGAGCATGGCAGCGGTAACGCCGGACTGACCAACTTTGCCCGAAATTACGGTGGCTGGAACTCCCTTTTGGTTGTTCTGATCGACGGAGGCAAGGCAGTCATTGCTACCATGCTCTCCGGTCTTCTGCTGAAGCCCTACGGCCTGGAAGCCGAGGGCATGATGCTTGGGGCTGTAGCGGTGTCCTTGGGCCATGATTTCCCGGCGCTGCTGGGCTTCCGGGGGGGCAAGGGCATTCTCAGCGGCTTCTTGTGCGCCGTGGTCATGGACTGGCGGGTGGCCCTGCTGGTGGTGAGTCTGTTCGCCCTGACCTATGTGCTTTCCGGCTATGTGTCTTTGGGGTCCATCATGGGCGCTGGCAGTTATGCTGTTGGATTTGTGATTTGGCATCACAGCCAGCCCTGGGTTATGGCCGGGGGTATTTTCATTGGGGTACTGGCCCTCTTTATGCACCGGTCCAATATTTCTCGCCTCATCCACGGAACGGAAAGCAAGACCAATCTTTTTAAGGGGAGGAAGCGGAAATGAAAGCGGCAGTCATCGGCAGCGGCGGCTGGGGTACGGCTCTGGCCATGCGGCTGCAAGCCAACGGAGTAGAGACGTTCCTTTGGTCCCATAACCCGAAAAAAGCGGCGGAAATGGCCGAAACTAGACGAAATCCCATGCTTTCTGGGGTCACGCTGCCGGAGAATCTGACCATCACGGCGGACTCCGCCTGCGTGGCCGGGTGTGATCTCGTTACGATGGCCTGCCCGTCCTTTGCGGTCCGCAGTGTGGCGGCGCAAATTGCCCCCTATTTGCAGGAACGCACTGTCGTGGCCTCCGCCACCAAGGGCATTGAACCGGGGACCCTCTTGCGGATGTCGCAAATCGACGAGAAGGTGTTTCACCATCCCGTGGTGGCCCTGACCGGCCCCAGTCACGCCGAAGAAGTGGCCCGGATGCAGCCTACCGGCTGCCTGGCGGCTTGCGCCGATAAGGCATTGGCCGAGTATGTGCAGGACGCCTTCATGGCCGACGTGTTCCGAGTGTACACCAGCCCTGACGTAGTGGGTGCCGAGTTGGGCGGAGCCTTGAAAAATGTCATTGCCCTGTGCGCCGGTGTATGCGATGGCCTGGGCTACGGCGACAACGCCAAGGCCATGCTGATGACCCGCGGCCTGACGGAAATTGCCCGGCTGGGCGTGGCTATGGGGGCTCATCAGGAGACATTTGCGGGTCTGGCCGGCGTGGGCGATCTGATCGTCACCGGCACGTCTCTCCATTCCCGGAATCGCCGGGCGGGCATCCTGCTGGGGCAGGGGAGAAGCGTGGAGGAAGCCATGCAGGAAGTGGGTGCCGTGGTGGAGGGCTATTATTGCGCCCGGTCCGCTTACGAGCTTTGCCAAAAGCAGGGTGTGGAAATGCCGATTGTGGAGGCGGCCTACGGAGTCCTCTACCGGGGCTGGAGCGCCCGGGATACCGTCAATCAACTGCTCATGCGCCGGAAAAAACAGGAGTCCGAGGACGTGAGCTGGAACTAATGAAAGGAAGGCGACCCAATGACCAAGACGAAACTTACCGCTAAGCTGGGGCTTGAAGCCCTGCGGAAGCTCAAGTGGCAGAATTTCCTCTTTCTGGCCCTTGCAGGCGCCATCAATGCCGTGGGCGTGACCATGTTTCTGGCCCCGGTGAATCTCTATGACAGCGGCATTTCCGGCACCTCCATGCTCCTGTGGCAGGTGACGCCGGAGCAGTTCAATCTGTCTCTGTTCCTGGTGCTGCTGAACGTGCCGCTCTTTCTGCTCGGCCTGAAACGGCAGGGCTGGTGCTTTACCGTGTACTCCCTGTTCGCCGTGGGCATTTATTCCCTGGTGTCCTTTTTGATCACGGACGTGTTTCCGGTGGACGTGGCCAATGCCTCGCCCTTTGCGGGCCAGGACCTTCTGCTGTGCGCCGTGTTCGGAGGCCTGATCTCCGGCGTAGGCAGCGGCCTGACCATCCGTTTCGGCGGCGCCATCGACGGCATGGAGGTCCTGGACGTGATTTTTGCCAAGAGTCTGGGTCTGACCGTGGGCAGCTTCGTTATGGCCTATAACGTGGTGCTGTATTTGCTCATCGGCATCGTGTTCAACAGCTGGGTACTGCCGCTGTACTCCATCGTGACCTACGCCGTGGGCAACAAGACCGTGGACTTCGTGGTGGAGGGTTTCGACAAGGCCAAATCCGTGATGATCGTCACCTCCATGGAGGAGGCGGTGTGCAAGGCCTTATCCGAAGAATTTGGCCGGGGCATTACCCAGCTTCATGGCCGGGGCTACTATTCCGGCGCAGACAAGTGCGTTATTTACTTCGTGGTGAACCGGTTCCAGATCCCCAAGGTCAAGACCCTGGTCACGGAGATCGACCCCAACGCCTTTATCACCATTTCGGAAATTTCTGACGTGCTGGGCACCAGCCTGAAAACAAAATAAATTTTCGCCATAGTTTTCGCCCCCGGAACAGAATTTTTCCTGTCCGGGGGCGAAGTGTTTAGCTGTCGGGGTATGGAGCGAAGAATATGTAGTAAAAAACAATTAAAGACAGTGGAATGAGTACCAAAAGGTCAAACCGCTCGTTGCCGGTGAATAGAGACAGCAACCGCAGAAAGTACATTCTACCCGTATAAGCAAAAGAAATCCCGGCATTCCGAAGAATACCGGGATATTTCTCTATGGCGGAGAAGGAGGGATTTGAACCCTCGATACCCTTTTGGGGTATACACGATTTCCAATCGTGCGCGCTCGGCCAGCTACGCGACTTCTCCATCAGTTGCGGCTCGTTGTCCAGCCCGGATATAATACCGCATTTCGGCTCGTTTGTCAAGAATTTTTTTCGACTTTTTCAAAGATATTTTTTTGGCGGCAAAGGGCTCCCAGGCCCTGGCCTGCGGCCATGGAGCAGAGCCAGATGGGCAGCGTCACGAAAAGCACCTGCTTCCAGTAATCTTTGGGGTCATGCCAGGGGCACGCCTGATAACACCAGGCATCCAGCAGATTGGAAAGAAGATAGCCCCCGAAGCAGCCTCCGGCCCCGAAGGCCAGAATTTTGGAAAGTGCCTTTCCGGGCCGGAGGCGGTACAATGCCAGAAACAGGCATAGGACCATGCCCACCACCCACAAATCCCCGAACTGCCAGATGACGGCATCTTCCAAATCACCGTCCGTGGACAGCACCGTGCAGGTCCCTAAGATCATGGCAATGGCCAAGGCTCCCGTCAGTCCGGCCCAGGGGGGAATCTTCGGCTGGAACCGGCGGATGGCGGTGCCCAGCACATAGTAGAGCAGGGGATAGGCGCTGACCCAATAGGCTGGGGCCAGGACTATGGGCGTTGCCCCCGGCAGGGCCGTCAGGAACAGCAGCACCAGGGCCAGCAGGAAAACCTCCCGGTCCGGCAGGGCTTCCAGCAGCCGGTTCAGGAAAGGGGACAGCAAGGCCAGGCCAATGTACATCTCCACATACCAGCCGTAATAGACCCCTCGGAAGCCGAAGAACCGAGTGACCCACGTGGAAAGACTTTCCTGTTGACCCAGAAGAAAATGCCGCACCGGGATGCTGATGGCCGCCGCAAGGGCATAGCCCAGCAGCACCGGCCCAAGGCTGCGTATAGCACCGGAAAGGCTCTTTTTGCCATAGTGCAGATAGCCGGTCAGGGTCATAAAAAGCCCGTTGCAGGCCATGCTCAAGGACCGGGCCGCACCCGCTGCCCACATGGCAGCGCCCACCTGGGGCTGACCGTAATAGCCGTTATAGAGAAACCCATGGAACAGGACCACCAGAAAAAATCCTGTGACCCGAATCAAGTCCAATCCGCTTTGCCTTTGCCGCATAAAAGAACACCTCCTGTATTTTCCATACTACAAGAGGTGTCTTTCAAATCCACGGACAGAATTCTTACAAATCCCTTTCAATTCCCGGCAGCGTGACCAGGGCGCAGAATTGGTCCCCGTCCACTTCCACGGAGAATTTCCCGCCCAGGGATTCCGTGTAGGTCTGGGCGATGGCCAGTCCCAGGCCGCTGCCTTTTGTGGACCGGGCCTTGTCCCCACGGGCGAAGCGCTGGACGATCTCCTCCGGGTCGAAATCCATTTCGTAAGAGGCGGTGTTCAAAAGTCGTACCCGCCAGCCGTTCGGATCTTTGAGGACCGTCAGGTAAATGCGGGTCCCTGGCAGGGCATATTTAATAGCGTTGCCCAGCAGGTTGGCGAATATCTGATGGAGCCGCCCACCGTCGCTGTGGATGGAAATGTGGTCCGCCGGGTAAGCACGCTTGACTACCAGACCGGCATTTTTCAGGGCGTCGTCATAAAAGCCGATGGTCTGTTCCAGCAGCCGCACCAGGTCGATGCCTTCCCATCTCGGCTCCACAATACCGCTGGAGACCTTTGTCAGGTCAAAAAGAGACTCCACCAATTCCTGCATATACCCGGCTTTTTGGGAAAGCAGGGCCAGCTGCTCCCGGCCTGTGGGGGTCAGGGGCTGGGTCCCCAGCAACTCGCTGTACCCCAGAATGGCGGTCAGAGGTGTGCGGAGATCATGGGACACGTTGGCGATCAGGTCCACCCGAAACCGCTCGCTGGTGACGGCACGGGCCAGGGCTTCCGCTTGTTCCTTCTGAATTTGCTGCAGATGGGCTTCCGAGTCGGCAAACAAGCCGGTCCCCGGTGTGATCGCCTCCCCTGCGGAGAGAAGCTGCAGAGATTTTTCAAAATGCCGCCAGTCCCGGGCGTTCCGGCCATAAAGCACCAGCCCCAGCAGAAGCAGCACCGCCGCCGGAAGCAGGGACCAGAAATCCCACCACAGGAGCAGCGCTCCCATTAGAGCGAAAATCGGCATCAGGACCCACAAAAGCCCCAGCCAGAGCCAGCTTTTTGACCATTTCCGGGCCATCCGCCACTGAATGCACCAATCCAGGGAACATTTTGCCCAAATCCAGCCTACCAGTTCCCGGAGGCACAGAAGGGTCAGAAAAGCGATGCCCACCCAGGCGGCCAGGGGGCCAATGCCGGTATAGCCCAGCGCCGGGGACTGCAAGGAGGTCAAGGGCAGAACGCCCAGCAGCGCTGTGCAGAGCAACAAAATCCCGTCCGGGCCGAAAAACGGGGCTTTCTGGTGCAGAAATCCGATTCCAATTCCGGCGCAGCCTAGAGCCAGAAAACACAGGGCGAAGCCCGTGATTTTGGCCGGAGTGACGGAATCCTCGGAAGTCGTCTCCAAAGGGGTTTCCGTCAGGACGGAAGCGTTGTCCGTAGCTACGTCGCTGGGGGGGATGGTGTCGGTGGGCGTCGGGGAGGTGGTTGCCGGAGAGGTGGCCACAGGCGGGGAGAAGCCACGGAATTCCAGAAACACCCCCTGCCGGGCCAGGGGCAGTCCGGCGCAGAACAGCAATGCCGCCCCAAAGAGCAGCAGGACGGCGATCCAGTTACGGCGCTTCCAGTACATATCCGATCCCCCAGACGACTTTCAGATATTCCGGCTTCTTCGGGTTCACTTCCAGCTTCTCCCGAATACGGCTGATGTGGACCATCACCGTGTTCTCCACGGCGTAGGCCTCCCGGTTCCAGACCCGGCTGTAAATTTGCTCGGCGGAAAATACATGGCCGGGATTGGCCAGGAGCATTTTCAGAATTTTATATTCCGTAGGCGTTAGCCGGACCGCATCTCCCCGGACCAGCAGCTGTTTGGTGTCCAGGTCAAGGGCAATGTCTCCCACCTGTAGCCGGTTTTCTGCGTGGGTTTCCCGGATGGATCCCAGCGCATCATAGCGCCGCAGCAGGGCCTTGACACGGGCCAGCAATTCCTGCTGATAGAAGGGCTTCACCAGATAATCGTCCGCCCCCGGCTTCCAAACCCAATACCCGATCGGACCCCTCCGCCTTGGCGGAGAGCATGAGAATGGGCACATTGCAGTGCTGCCGGATGCGCATAGTTGCCAGCAGGCCACTGCACCGGGGCATCATCACGTCCATAATGATGAGGTGGGGTGTCTGCGTTTCTGCCAGACGGCAGGCTTCGTCTCCGTCCCGGGCGGTGCGGACCGTATAGCCCGCCTGGGTCAGGGTGGTCTCCAGAATATTCACGATGGCGGCGTCGTCATCCACCGCCAGAATCTCGTAGGACTGTTCCATAGCGTCACTTCCTTGTGCTTCTGCACTCAGTGTATCACATTTCCGCAGAAAGCGCAATGTTTTCCCATGAATTCCTCTTTTCAATCGGTTGTATGCGTGATATAATGGGGTTAAACCGAAGGAAGGAACGAACTATGGAATACAACAAACCCATTGCCCAAATGCACACCGGCGACGATGTGGAGGGCTTTTACCTGTTAAAAGACGCTTACCTGAAAACATCCTCCGCCGGGAAGCCCTTCCTGAGCGCCGTGCTGGCGGACCGGACCGGGACGATTGATATAAAAGTCTGGGATTACAGCGGCCCGGTGGGGGCGGACGCGACCCAAATCGGCAAGGCTGTGAAGATTCGGGGGACCGTGTCTGAATTCAAGGGTGCCCTGCAAATTACCGTGGCGCTCATCCGCATGGCTGAGACCACGGACGTATACGATGTTTCCAATCTGGTGCCGGTGGCGCCCATCGACACCGAGGCGGCCCTGCAGGATGTGCGCTTGCTGATCAGCTCCATTACGGACAACGACTATCGCCGGGTGGCGGAGACCATGCTGGAACGGCATCTGGAAGCCTTCCAAAAAATCCCTGCCGCAAAAAGCGTTCATCACAGCTTCCTGTCGGGACTGCTGATGCACACGGGTAATATGCTCAAGGCGGCGGATTTCCTGTCCCGGCTCTATTCCAACGTCATCGACCGGAGTCTGCTGTTGACTGGTGCGCTGCTCCACGACATGGCGAAGGAACGGGAATTTTTGTTCTCCGATCTGGGCATCGTCACGGAATACTCCGCCTGCGGTCAACTGCTGGGCCATCTGGTCATGGGTGCACAGGAGGTGGGCCAGGTTTGTAAGGAACTGGACATCCCGGAGGAAAAATCCCTCTTGCTGCAGCATCTGATTCTGTCCCACCACGGGGAGCTGGAGTATGGAGCGGCGGTGGTCCCCATGTGCGCCGAGGCGGAATTGCTGTCCTACATCGACATGGTGGACAGCCGCATGGAGATTTACGCCGAAAAACTTCCGGAGGTGCCGGTTGGAAGCTTCTCCCAGCGCATCTTTGCCCTGGACAAGCGGATTTATAACCACGGCGTATCCTGAAGAAGAATATAAAGGAGACACCAAAATGGGAAACGTGCTTTTCGTCAATGCCTGCGTGCGCCCGGATTCCCGGACCCGCATTCTGGCCCAGGAGGTGCTGGACTGCCTGGACCGGCCCTATACGGAGGTGGAGCTGAACCGGGAGCAATTCCCGGCTATGGACCGGGAGGCCCTGGAATTGCGGGAAAACCTCCGCGAGACGGAATTGCGGACCCACCCCCGGTTTGCCCCGGCCTGGCAGTTTGCCCGGGCGGAAACAATCGTGGTGGCGGCACCCTTCTGGGACCTGTCCTTTCCGGGTCTGCTGAAAAATTACATTGAATATATCAACGTTTCCGACATAACCTTCACCTATGTGAAGGACCAGCCTGTGGGTCTGTGCCACGCCAAACGGCTCTACTATGTAACAACAGCAGGCGGGCCGATTTTTGCGGATTTCGGCTTTTCCTATATGGAGGCTCTGGCCAAGTCCTTCTACGGCATCCCAGAGGTGGTGGGCTTCGCCGCCCAAGGCCTGGACCTGGAGGGCAGCGACGTGAACGCCATTCTCAGTGATGCAAAGGAAAAAATTCGAAAGGCGCTCTGCCCCGGAAAAATTTGAAAAACATCGTCGCAGCCTGTAATTTCCAGCAAATTTTTCGCATATCCCCGTCCCTTCCGGTGAAACTATGGGTGCGGAAAGACAGCACGTTTCCTACGGGAAGCGGCCCTCTTCCCGTGGAATTATCGGAAGGAGATGCAAGAAAATGAAGAACAGCAATCAGATCAACGTTCCCCAGGCCCGTGAAGCGATGGACAAGTTCAAGATGCAGGCTGCTCAGGAGATGGGCGTCAACCTGAAGCAGGGCTACAACGGTGACCTGACCTCCCGGGAGGCCGGCAGCGTCGGCGGCCAGATGGTCAAGAAGATGATCGAGGCTTACGAGCAGGGGATGCAGTAAACTGCCCGGAACCGGAGCGTCCTATGGGCGCTCCGGGGCTACATGAAAAAATTTTCGGAGATTTGAAAATAGTGCTTGACATTTTGAAAATAATGGGTATAATAAGTCGTGCGTTGGGGCGCAAGAGTGCTCCGATTGCGATATAGAGGATTTGTGTAACGGTAGCACACCGGACTCTGACTCCGTTTGCGGGGGTTCGAATCCCTCATCCTCTGCCATAAGTCCACCGTAATTTTTGATAGAATTACGGTGGACTTTTTCTATGCCCGAAAACCGCTTGAAATCAGGCTTTTCGGCTGTTTCAGCACATAAGCGAACCTCGCTGCAGAACAATTCTGCGGCGGGGTTTCGTGTTTTGTTGCGAGGATTGTGGCGTTCTGTTCCGTCGTAATCGTTAAACAGGCGGGGAATCGTTGAACTACTGTGGGTATCCTTCAAGCGCTTGGAAATTTCGGGCAGATCATCTGTCGGCAATTCCCGATGTCCGGTGAAACAAGCCGTTCTGGATTCCATGCCTATCATCTGATAACCACCACCTGTCAATATAATAACATCTATAAACCATTACCGCAACGTAATTGCAGCCTGTGAGCAAATATTATTTCTGCACTTATAGGCTACAATATAATAAAGGGCGGTGAGTGGTTAATGACTGAGAAAGATTTCTCCTTGCGTTTGGCAAAGCTCCGGGAGGAAAAGGGCGTTTCTGCCCGTGATATGAGCCTATCCATGGGACAAAATCCCGGTTATATCAACAACATTGAAAG
>JALEII010000021.1 GCA_022770345.1 Clostridiales bacterium
GCCGGGCCGGAGACATCGCCACCTGCTATGCCGACCCCACCAAGAGCCGGGAAATTCTCGGCTGGACCGCCGAGAAAGACCTGGCCGATATGTGCCGGGACTCCTGGCGCTGGCAAAGCCAGAACCCCATGGGATACGGAGCGTAAGATAAAAAATGCCACACCCTTGCTTCAGGGTGTGGCATTTTTTAGAGAAGAGAGAAAAGGGAAGAGATCCGCCCCAAAGGGGCGAAAAAAGCCTTCCCCTGGGGGTTGTGCCCCGCGCAGCGAATGGAAATATTCATGACTGCCGGTGGCAGTCATACCGCTGCTACGCTGTCACGGCAACGCCGTGACTGAGGAGGTGTGATTTACCAAATTCCCCAAAATCTCCCGGCGTGGCGCTGTAGGGGCGGCGGCATGCCCCGCCCGCTGGAATTCCATACGCAGAACCGGCGTGGCGTAAGGCTTCTCCTGGAGGAGAAGCTGGCAGCCCGTCAGGGCTGACTGATGAGGTCGAAGCTAAAAATCATCACCATAGGATAGTACAACGCTGTTACCCTCGACCTCATCCGTCACACCAAAAGGCGTGACACCTTCCCCTCCAGGGGAAGGCTTTTCTCAGAAACCGGTAGGCCCTGCTTCTACTGGAGGGCACTCCACACCGTCACAGCTTGCCCCGTGCCACCCTCTGTAAGTAGGAGCGGTCTTCCCCTTCCAGTTGGACTTTTTCACCTCGCCACATAAACTCCGCCGGGGCAGATGCGTTTCTCTGCCCCGGCGGAGTTTATTCTGCAATCGTTCGGATTTTCCGTCCTCATTCTGCGTCCCGGTAATGATTCCGGACCCACTTCACCGCATTTTCGTAGTCGTTCACCGTGTCAATCTCCTTCGTGTGTATCTCCACGGCACGAATGGGCAGCAGCGGCTCCAGCATCTGATAGACATGGCCGGTCCCCGGCGTCAGGCGGTCCGTCCGCATTTTGGCCAGACCGGTCCATTCCAGCTGTCCCCGCTCCCTGGAAAATTCAATGACACGATGCTCCTGGTCCAGCGTCATCAAAACCGGGTTGTCCGTAGATGGGGTCGTCCCGCCAATGACCTCTTCCTCCGCATTCAGGACCCATTCCAGGTCATCCGGCCGGACCAGCAGGTCGCCGTCCAGCGCCACCACATACGTTCTGGCACCGGTCAGCCCCTTAGAGAAGCTGGCAGCCGTTCCGGTGGTCCTGTAATCATAATTAAAGGCAAACATCACGTCTTTCCGGAAGGATTTGACCGTTTCGATAACCTTATCCGCCTGGAATCCCACAATAATACGCACATCGGAACAGTCCTGAAGCATTTCCAGCTGGCGGATAATCATGGGTTTCCCATCCACATTTACCAGGGCCTTCGGCATGCCGATACCCAGCCGAGTCCCCATGCCGGCACAGCTGATAATCACTGTCGTATTTTCCTTGCTCACTTGAAACACGCTCCCCTTTTATAATAGCTTTCTCAGAAAATCCGCACACAGGCGGTCATCCAGAAAAGCATAATCAATCGTCTGCAAAAGCGCCGGGGCAATATCCCGGACACCGCCGAAACCGATGCCGATATGCGCCAGTCTGGCCATATCCGCATCATTGTCTCCGTCGCCCACGGCCACCGCAGGCTGGACAAACTGCTGGGTCGTCAAATGCTTATCCAGCACACTGATGACCCGGTCAATGCGATTTTCGGTAACGGACGCCTTGGAGCAATAGTAATGCCCCTTCATGTCCAGCCGCTTCATCAGCCCGCTGATCCAGATATCCAGATTTCCCGTAACCACATAGCACCGGTCATGGTTTTCCCGGACAAATTCCGCAATATGCTCATTGAGCGGGATCTCTGCGACCATCTGATTGACCTCCGTCACCGGGATGTCCTTCAGCAGCTCTACCCGGCGGAGGAAACTCTCCTTGAAGGGCACGATTCCCTGCATGGTCTTTTCCGTAATCTCCCGCATTTCTTTCTCCTTGCCGACGGTCCGGGAAATCTCCGGCAAAATCTCCCTGGCCGTAATCGTGGAATCCAGGTCAAACAGGAAGATATAATCACTCATGGCCCACCTCATCCGCCTCTTTCACGAACGCCTCATAAGTGTGCCGCTTCCGGTCCTTTTCCGGAGGAAGCTGCATATAGTCCCCAAAACAGGACCTCAGCCAGACATCGTACCCCTTAGGGGCCTTATAGGTCCGGTCCTCAAAGGGAACTTCAATGGTTTCATCCACAGCGTGCTTGCTGAGATGCTTCATCTTGCTTTCCGCCGTAAAGTGGCCCAGGTTCTCATAGCCCTTTCCGTCGTATTTCACGGCGTTTTTGGCAATTTTCCGGATGAAATAGTAGTCCGGGAAGCAGCGCAGCACCAGCCGGATGCAATAGACCGCCGCCCGGCGCAGCACATTGCCGGAGGGCTTGCCGGTATTCTGCTGGGCTGCGTTCAGGACCTTCAGCCGGTCCCGTTTCCGGTACATTTTATCCATGAGGGCATCGTCGTCCGGGGCGTCGTCCATGGGAAAAATATCGATGTTGATGCCCAGGTCGTGGCCGTCCTGCAGGAACAGCGTCTCGGTGTTCATCACCTTGCCGAAGGGCAGGTGCCAGGTTTTATCATCCTCGGCACAGCGGAACACGAATTTCGGATCCCGGCTCTTTTCCGGGAATTCCTTCCGGAAGCGGGTATAGTCCTCCCGGAGCATGGCAATGTCAATGTCGTCGTCCCAGGGAATGTAGCCCTTGTGCCGGATGGCCCCCAGCAGGGTGCCGCCCTCAATCCAATAACGGATGCCGTTTTCGTCGCAGAAGGCCGCCACATAGTCCAGCACTTCCATCTGCTTCTGCCGCAGTTCGTCCATTCCGATCTTTCTCATTTCTTGATTCCTCCTCTGATCTGCCCGGCCATCTCCCAGAGCAGCTTGGGGTTCAGCGACTGGAACATCAGGCGGTTATTCCGGCGAATGGGCCGGATAAGGAAGCCCGTAGCCACATTGGTGAACATCTGGGTCACCAGAGAGGCCCAGGCTGCGCCGTCGCTGCCCATAGATGGAATCAGCGCCGCATTCAGCGCCACATTGGCCAGGGCCCCGGAAAGGTTGATAATCCAGAGATATTTCTGCTTGTTTTCCGCCAGAATCCAGATATTCCGCACCATGCCCAGGTAAGAAAAAGTGGTGTACCAGGTGGCAATCCGCAGCGTGGACGTGGCCGCCATGTAATCCTTGCCGTAAGTCAGGGAAAGAATGGGGTCCGCCAGCAGCATGATGGCCACGCACTGGGCCAGGGACAGATAAATAATGACGCTGTACAGCTTTTTTACACTTCGCTCGAAGGATTCCTGTCCCAGCTTCTGATTTTCAAAAATCAGCGGCCGGAAGGAATCGATGATGGCGGCAAACACAAAGCTGCTCAGGCCTGCGCAGACCGTAGCGGCGGAGTAAATGCCCGTGACCGCATCGCCGATCATGGATTTGAGCATGACCCGGTCCGTCTGGGTGAACAGCGTCACCATCAGGCTGGACACGATGTAATAGTGGCTCTTGGCGAACATGGAGCGGATGCGCTGAAAAGATGCTTTCAGCTTCTGTCCCCCCAGCTTTTTGTAAAAGCCCAGCAGCAGCACGGCAATGATGAGGGAGTCCAACGCATAGGACAGGGCGAACCAGTACACGCTCTTGCCGGTGGCCAGCAGGTAGATTTTATACGCAGAAATAATGACGTAGGACGCCAGGGACACCAGCGCCGTATATTTGGAGAGCAGCTTGGCCTGGAACCAATACCGAATCATTTCCAATGCCTGGGCCAGGAGAATCAGGCTGTACAGCGCCACCACGATTGTAGTCACTTTTTCGCCGGGGTTGGCCACCAGGGTGAACAGCACCGCCGCAGCCATGCCCAGGAAGGACGTCAGGGCACAGGTCAGCAGGGACGTGCCCAGAATTTCTCCCTCGGCGTGGGGTTCGGAAATCAGCTCCTGGACCAGGATGTTGGTCAGACCCAGATTGGCAAACGGCAGGATGAAGGCCACCACGGAGGTGGCGTAGGTGATGAGGCCGTAGTTGGAAGGCCCCAGATACCGTGCCGACATCATGGAAACCACGAAGCTGAGGATATTTTGTACGATCTTGCACCCGATAATCCAGGATGCGTTGTTTACCAAACGATTCATGGGGTCTTTCCTTTGCGAATAGCGTTAAAAATCCAGCTGGTCCAGCTCCGCAGCCCGGTTCCGGTAGGAGAACACCTGCCGGGTGGTTTCAACGGTCTTTTTCCATTCCGCCACCAGCTCCGGCTCCCGGAGAACCTTCCGCAGGCCGTCGCAGAGGGAATCGTCGTCCATGCCCACGACCATACCGGCCCCGGCATCGTCTACGATCTCCTTTGCCCCGTCCACGCAGGTGGAAAGCACAGGAATCCCCAGCATATTGGCCTCCACGCAGACGGTGCTGTACCCCTCCGCAAAGGAAGCACAGACCAGCAGGTCCGCCCTGGACATATAGGCATAGGGGTTGCTCTGGGCCCCGAAGAACCGGACGTTCTCCGTCAGCCCCAGCTCCTCCGTGCGGTTTTCCAGTTTGGAGCGTTCTTCTCCGTCGCCGATGACCCACAGGGAGAGTTTTTCGCCCTCTTTTTTCAATTTTCCGCAGCACTCGATGAGCCGCAGCACGCCCTTTCCGGGTTCCAGCCGGCCCACCACCACAAAGGTCATTTCCGGTCCCCGCTCCACGGGGATGGCTTCTGCACCCATGGTGCGGACCTTGTTGTCGTCCACCAGATTGTGGCAGCAGCACACAGGAATCGTTCCGCCGGTCTCCGCCCGGAACCGTTCCTCATTGCACTTGGACACGGCCACGATTTGATCCATCTTCCGGTAGGTATCCAGCAATTTCAGGCCCTTGTCATAGCCGTGAATCCAGCCGTAATGGCGGCAGTCCGTGTTGGTGGAAGCGGCGATGATTTTTTCCGGCATTTCCATGCAGAAGCCGATTTCCACATCGTATCGTTCCTTCACCAGCATCCGATAGAGAACCCGGTCCGGCAACAGCTTCAGCACCTTGGAAAAACCGCGGAAATAAAACCCGCAAAAGGGCTTTGCCTCCACCTGTGGCAGCAGCCAGCTTTTCATCCCCGGCTCAAACTTGAAAAGGGACTGGAGCGTTACCTGATGGCCCCGCTTGGCCAGCTCATTGGCCAGCCCCACCGCCGTCCGGGCCACCCCGTCCTGGGTCTGAAAATGATTGATGAGAATGTATATCTTCTTCACAGGGATCATCCTTCCGCATAAAGCCGTTCCAGGTCTGCCGCCAGAGCGCCGATGTCATATCCGGCCCGGCGCAGGTCTGCCCGATTGTCGGTCCGGGCCGGGGCCTCGTTCAAAAGGCGCAAGGCCTCCTCCGCCCACCGCTCCGGGGATTCGTTCAGGGACATGGGGCACAGCCGGTCCGTCACCGCCGTCTCCTGGGAGTTGGTATTGCTGATCAGGCAGGGCAGATCGCAGGCCTGGGCCTCGATCAGCACCACGCTGAGGCCCTCAAACAACGAGGGGAACAGCAGCAGGTCCATGCCCTGATAGAGGGTCTGGGCATCGGACCGGACACCAAGGAAATCCACCGCGTCCTCCAGGCCCTTTTCCCGGACCAGCTCCCGGATCTCCGGCTCCAGCTCGCCCTTGCCCACCAGCACCAGTCGGGTCTGGGGGTCTTTTCGATGGATTTCCGCAAAAACCGCCACCAGAAAACGGTGGTTCTTCTGCTCATTGAACCGGCCCACATGGCCGATGATTTTCTGTCCTTCCCAGCCCATGGCCTTCCGGACTTCCTCCCGGCGCTCCGGCCGGAAATAGATGGCATCCAGGTCCAGTCCGTTGTGGATGACCCGGAAATTGTTTTTCGTGAACATCCAGTGGCCCGCCGCCTCCGAGCAGGCAAACCGCCGGATGGGCAGCAGTGCCAGCAGATGCCGGAAAGCCCGGTGGGCCTGCACATGATACAGGGCGCCGGTGTTGTGGGAATGGACCACCACCGTGGCCACGCCGCTGTTTTTCGCCGCCAGGGCATCCCGGAAGGCATCCATGGCGTGGTGGGTATGGATATGGAACACGTCGCAGGGATGCTCCCGCAGGGCCGCTTTCAGTGCGGCGTATTTCCGGAATTGCTTGATGGGTCCCCGGGCCGTGACCACTTCCGTGTGATACACATGGCCCCCCAGTGCCCGGATTTCCGGGTCGTATGCTCCCTCCGCCTGCTCGGAGCAGAGGAAATCAAATTGAATCTTCTCCCGGTCGATTTTCCGGAACAGGTTCATCAGGAAGGTTTCCTGACCGGCCCGGTCCATCCGGGAAACATAGTGCAGAACATTCAGCATAGGCTTATCCTCGGCGTTTCGCAGCCAGCGCATCCGTCCAGCGGCACAGAAGGCCGGGGCGGAAATGACCGGCACGGGTATTTTCCTTTTCCAGCAGAGCCGCATAGCGGCTGGCGGTCATCCAGAAGAACACCGCCGTGGGATACAGGGAGGACACCAGTGTGGAATCCGCCAGACCGTCCATCAGAAATGCTGCCACACCGCCCAGCAGCACCGCATGAAGCGCCCAGTCGGTGCCGTCGCTGTATTTGAAGAACCGCAGCACGTCCGCCAGCATCACCAGCAGAAACGCCGCCAGGCAGGCAAAGCCCACCAGGCCGAAATCCACCAGCACCTCCAGATAGGCATTGTGGAAATTGCCCCGGACGGGCAAGGCATCCATACCCAGTTGCGCCAGGGCATGGTCGTGATTGTCCATGCCGGTGCCGAACACCGGCCGGGCCAGGAACAGCTTCCAGCCCATTTTCCACAGGTCCGCCCGGCCGTTGAAGCCCTGGGTCTCCTCCCGCTCGATGGTGTCGATGGTTCCGGGATTCAGAATGGGCTTCTCATTTCCGTCGGTACGGTTCTCCTCTTCCTGGATAAGTTCTTCGTACTGATCCAGCAGGTCGTTTCCCTGGGTGCTGATGTTCAGAAGATAGTATTCATAGTTCACGTCCAGTCTGGACATGCCCCGCTGGAGCAGCCGTCCGCCGGTAAACACCACCGCAGCGCAGAGAATTCCGGCCAGGGCCGCCCTCCAGAACCGCTTGCCGTCGGGCCGGACCTTCAGCATCCAGGTAAAGGCCGTCACGGCGGCCATAAGCACCACGGAATAAATCTGGGTCCGGGAATTGGCCAGCAGCAGCGTGACAAAATTCACAAAGGAGAGCACCCAGAAGAAAATTTTCCAGCCCTTTTTCTTCTCGTCCACCGCCCGGATGCAGCATAGCACAATGCCCCCCAGGCAGACCATGCCCAGCACATTGGGATTGCCGAACAGACCGGCCAGCCGGTTTTCCGCCTGGTACATCCCGATACAGCCGCGCTTGCGCACATAATGATAGTATTTCCCGAAGAACATCCCGATACCCACCAGGTTGGCGCAGGAAATGGCCACGGCGAAAAAGCGCTCGGTGAGTCGGCTCCGGGCCTCGCTGCGCTTTCCGAAGGAATACACCAGGGCCAGTCCCTCGGAATAATAGAGGAAGTTGGAAAGGAAGGAGAAGCCGAACAGGTTCCGGTTGGTAAGCATGGTACATCCGTAGGACAGGGCAAAAATCACCAGCAGCACCCGGCCCTTGTTCCGCAGCACCCGCCGCTCTCCGGCCAGGTCCACGATCAGGACCGCCAAGGCATAGACGTGCAGCAGCTTCATATAGGGCTCGATGACCGGGGCCACCAGCGGACACACGCCCAGCAGGCTCACCAGCAGGTACATAAACCGGAAAGCCTCCGGACTGAACGCCTCCGTCAGAAGCGGTTTCCCTTTTTTCATTTCGTCACTCCCGTCCCGTCGTAATCGTAAAGATACTCGGCCAGCTCCCGCTCGATGGTTTTCAGGTCCTCCCCGATGTCGTAGGTCTCCCACGTCCGGGTATTTTTGATGGACTTGGCCGGATCCAGATACTGCTTCGGGGCCGCATGGTCCTCCTCGCTGAGGCCCAGGAAGTCCCGCAGGGCAGCCGTGGTCCCGTCATAGCGGTAGATCAGATCCTCAAAATGAATCAGCATCACCCGCTCCGGGTCGTAGACCTCCGTTTTCCGGTGGGCCCGGGTGTACCGATACCACTTGCAGAAGGTCTCCACGTCATCCGTGGGGATCACATGGCAGCGCCAGCGGAATTTTTCCAGAATATACAAATCCCTGGGGTCCCGGTCCACCACGATGACCCGGATGTCGTCAAAGAACGGCAGATACCGCCAAATTTCCGAGGGCGGCACCAACTGGTCCACCATCAGCATGGGGGCGTTCTGGGGATTGGCCGCCTCCATCAGCTGGGACACATAGGTCCGGGTCTTTTCCAGAAATTCCTCCTTGGTAGGATGACCGCAGTAGGTGATTTCCTTGGGCAGAGAATTCAGCGTATGCTCATTATGACGGCCCAGAGTCAGCTTGTAAAGTTTGCTGAATATCTGCTTCCGGTCATAATAGCCGATGCCCCGGTCCAGAAGATCGTACTGCCACCAGCCCCGGTAGGAAAAATCCACCAGGGAATCGATGTACCGGTAGGAGATTTCCTTCCAGCGGTTCTGGAAAAAAGGCTCATAGCGATGGGTCAGCCGGTTGCCGGAGTAGAAATCCACCAGCTTCTTGAAGCGCTTGATGGCATGGCCGGAGTTGTGCCGGTTGTGATTTTCCGTCAGATGATATTGCAGGTCCGATACGCCGTCCATATCGTGGAGAATCCGAATTTCGGAATCCCCCAGGCTCTTGACCGTGGAAAATTCCGTCACGTAATCCGTGACGGCACTGGAACCGGTGCCATAGTAGCTGGCGCAGGTGATGACTCTCATGTATGTTCCCCCATTTTCAGATACTGACACCCCGGACCCGGTCCGGCAGAATGCCGATGACCTTGCGAAGAACGGCGCACAGCCCATACAAGGCCCCACCAGGAAGGCTCCGGGCCATGCCGTTCAGAAGGCGGTATTTTCCGCCCAGGCCCGTGCCGGCAGGCAGGTCCGCTTTGGCCTTCTTGATGGCGGCGCATTTTTCTCCGTAGGTCATAGGGCATTGCTTCTTCTGCAGATTGAAGATCATGGCGTAGAAAAATTTCGTCCGCAGCAGACCCTCCATAGGATTTTCCAGATGGTACGCCGCCAGGGTCCGGTCCATTTTCTCTAAAGACCGCCGCCGGACCGCATACAGGTCCTTCCGATAGATGGTCGTAGCGGTGCTGTTCTCCACGAGATAGGAATAGATGGGCCGGTCCAGATAAACCACCCGCTCCGCCCGGAGCAGGTATTCCAGATTGAAATTAAAGTCCTCTCCCAAGGGCAGCGTCTCGTCAAAGGCGATTGCGTACTCCGTCAGGATGCTTCGCTTGTAGAGCTTTGCATAAACACAGTTCAGCCCGTTGGACAGCGCCTCGCTCAGACGCTCCCGAATCTGACTTTGGGAATAAGCACCCGCTTTGGGAACGCAGTCTACCCGCTTCCCGCCGCAGACCTTGGTATATCCGGCAATCAGATAATCCCCGCCGCCGTTTTCCATGGCCTCCACGGCCGTTTGGACCATATCCGGCGGGCAGGAATCATCCGCATCCGCAAACATGATATATTCACCGGACGCCTCCCGGAGGCCCCGGTTGCGTGCACTGCTGACACCGCCGTTTTCCTTGCGGATGAGCCGCAGGGCCTCGCCATAGGGCTTCAGCACATCGGCGGTGTTGTCCTTGGATCCGTCATCTACGATAATGATCTCCATATTCCGGTATGTCTGGCCCAGCAGCCCCTCCGCCACAGTGCAGATCGTTCCGGCTGCATTATACGCAGGCACGATTACGGATACTTTCAATATCATCCCTCCATCCGGTTCCGTTCCTTAGGCAGCATTATTCCTGCAGGCCGTAAATATCCCGCATCATTGCCCCGACCTTTTCCCTGGAAAATCCCAGGACCTTTTCCCGATTATGTGCGCCCAGGGCCGCCCGGTCCCGGTCCAGAAGGCCCCCGATGGCCCTGGCGCAGGAATCCACGTCCGCCGGGTCAAAGAGGGCCCCGCCTGCCGTGTCGATGAGGTCCGTGTTGCCCCGGATTCCGGAACAGGCCACGGCACGCCTGCAGGCCATGGCCTCCATCAGCGCCACGGACAACCCCTCCCGTTTGGAGGGGAACACGAACAGGTCGCAGGCCTTGACGATGCCCGGCACGTCGCTGCGATAGCCCAGCAGATGCAGACGTTCGCCCAGGCCCAGTTCTTCCGCCAATCCCTTCAGGGCCGAAGCGTTGGGACCCTGACCGCAGATGGCATAATGGACCGTTTCAGGCAGTTCCTTCATGGCCCGCAGCACCAGCGCATGATTTTTATTGTCGTTCAGCTCGCCTACGGAGAGCATCAGGAAATCGCCCTCCGGGATATGCAGCTCCTGCCGGATGGGCTGAAGCGCCACATGGTCGATCTTGTCCGGATCAATGCCGATTCCCGGCACATAGGCAACTCTTCCGCCCTTTTTCAGCCGGAATTTCCGTTCCGCCAGGGCATGGTCCTCCCGGTTGATGGTAATGAGCGTGTCGGTGAACCGTCCGCAGAACCGCTCCATGGGATAGTAGAGCAGCCAGTTTTTCCGGGGAGCGCCCTGATAGAAATGGAAGCCGTGGGCGGTATAGATCATTTTCGTTTTGGCATAATGCCTGCTGCACCGGTTGGCCAGCCGGCAGATCATGCCGCCGATGGGCGAATGGCAGTGGATGAGGTCGTAGGCCCCTTCGTTCATCCGCTGTTTACTCAGCCGGAAGGATTGGAAAATGGCCCCCAGGGCCGTGACCTTCCGGGGCACGGGGATATGGTAGACCCCGCAGCCCATTTCCCGCAGAGTCTGCTCCATGGCCTGAATTTTTTCGGCGGAAATGGTGCTGCCCTCTTTCATGTTGCAGGCCACGTCCACCTGATAGCCCCCGTCCATCAGGAGCCGGATGTTGTCCATATTGAACTGCTGAATCATGGAAGCCACGGAGGCATACATCAGCGCCTTTTTCATAGGGTCTTCTCCGTTTCTTCAATGGAGCGGGCCAGGTCCGCCACGCAGTAATCCCCCGGCGCTGCACTGAGGGCCGGGTCATAGCACAGGCTGCCGAAGGCCTTGTTCACCAGTCCCGTGCAGTGGGAGAGCAGCTTCAGTGCCCAGGTAAAGCCGGGGACCAGGACAATATGCTTCCCGTGGGCCTTGGCAATCAGGGCCACCAGCTGGGAAGTATTGGAATATTCCCGGTTCTGGGGCCAGAAAATGCCCCCAATGCCCTGCTCGATAAGCAGCCGCACGCACTCGGCCAGATTCTCCACATACAGCATGGAGCGCTGATTGCCCACCTTCGGGAACAACGGCAGCTTCCGGGCCATTTTGGAAAGGGTGGGATAATTCCCCTTGCTGCCGGGGCCGTAGATCATGGGCGGCCGCAGGACCGCCACCCGAAAAGCGTCGCTTTCCAGCTTTTTCAGTCCTTTCTCCGCCTGGACCTTGCTGTCTCCATAGAAATTCGCCGGGGCCACTGGGGTATCTTTGGTAATGACCTTCCGCTTCCCGATGGGGGCGCTGTCGCCGTAGACAATGGCGCTGCTCATGTACAGGAACTGGCCCACGCCGTCGGCCTTGGCCTTTTCCGCCACCGCCAGGGTCAGGTCCCGGTTCACGGCATAATATTCCGCCTTCCGCTCCTGGCTGACGTGGCCCACGTCCGCATGGGCGATGCCCGCCACATGAAAAACCGCATCATATCCGGAAAAATCGGCCTGCTTCCACTTCTCGCCCCGGACACTGAGCGTATCCACCGCATATTTTTCCGGCCAGCGGGCCAGATAGTCGGCCACGGAAGCGCCGATATAGCTGTGTGCGCCGGTAATGAGAATCTTCCTCATTGTTTTTCGGCCTTCTCCTTCTCCAGCGTGCCGGTGCCGCCCTCCACCACACCGTCGTGCTTCAACACGGAGGTGATGGTGCCGAAGAAGCACTTGCAGTCAAACAAAAAGCTCATTTTTTGCACATATTCCCCGTCCAGTTTGGCCTTCACGGGAATTTCCAGTTCGTCCCGACCGTTGATCTGGGCCCAGCCGGTGAGGCCCGGACGGATGTCGTTGGCGTGATACTGATCCCGCTCGGCGATCAGGTCGTCCTGGTTCCAAAGGGCCGGCCGGGGGCCGATGACGGCCATCTGTCCGGCAAAAATATTGAAAAGCTGGGGCAGCTCGTCCAGACTGGTCTTGCGGATGAACCGGCCGGTCCTGGTGATGAAATGCTCCGGGTCGTTCAGCAGATGCGTGGGCAGGTCCTTGGGAGTGTCGGTCCGCATGGAGCGGAACTTCCAGATCTCAAAGGTCTTTTTGTTCTTTCCTACTCGCTTCTGCTTGAACCGGATGGGGCCGGGGGATTCCAGCTTCACCGCCAGGGCCACGCCCAGCAGCACCGGGGACAGCACCACGATGCCGCAGCCGGACAGCAGCACGTCCAGGGCCCGCTTCACCGGCAGATACCGCCGGGCGGCAGGGGTAAGAAAATCATTCGTTGGATGGGACATCACGCAAGCGCCTCCGCAGACCGCATTTCAAATAGCGGTTTCTTTTTGTCTGATAAATGCCATATTTATGATTATACGGATTCATTATACAATAGGGTGCCCGTCTTTTCAAGCCTATTTTCGACTCCGCTCCCCCACTTCCGGATTATTTGCAAAAAATTCACATCCGGCAGGCCAATAACGGCCCCGGAGACAGGGAAAAGCTCCCCTGTGTAGGGGGAGCTGTCTGCCCTTATGGGCAGACTGAGGGGGTGTAATCTAGGGTTTCCGAAAATCTCCCGGCGGTGCGCAAAATAGCCTTCCCCTGGGGGAAGGTGGCTCGGCGTTAGCCGAGACGGATGAGGGGCGGTAGGCAGTTCGATTTTGAGTGTAGGGGCGGCGGCATGCCCCGCCCGCTAACCGGAGATTACAGAGCGGAATAAATCGACGCAGAATCTAACGGGACAGAGAAAAGCCTTCCCCTGGAGGGGAAGGTGGTCCGGCCTAAGCCGGACCGGATGAGGTCGAAGGTAACAGCGTTGTACCGACTTATGGTGATAATCGATAGCTTCGACCTCATCAGTCGCAACTAAAGTTGCGCCAGCTTCCCCTCCAGGGGAAGCCTCTCGCTCCGCCGGGAGGTGTCCATTCCCACAAAAAATCCCCCGACCGGGTAGGTCGGGGGATCTGCATTAGCCTTGGTGGCGCATTTTCTGGATATTCTTCAGGAAATCCTCAATGCAGCGGTTCCAATATTCCCAGTCGTGGAGGCCGTGGCCGTCCTGAAAATGGACCGCAAAGCCGTTGTCCGCCAGCGTGTCCCGCAGGCGGCAGTTCATGCCGTAATTGGCCACGTCTTCAAGTCCGCAGTAAAGGAACGCCTCCGGGCGCACATCGTCAGGACCAAACTGCTTCGCCAGGAAGTAGGGATCGTCCGGGGTGTCCCGCATATTTTCCACGCCGCCCCAGATCAGGTCATACCGGAAGAAGCCGAAGCCCATGGCAATCATTTTCGGCTCCAGCTCCACCGGGTCCACCGCCCCGGACAGGTCCGCAAAGGCCGCATACAGGTCCGGCCGCCGCAGGGCGCACTTGGAAGCACCGTAGCCGCCCATGGAGGGTCCGGCGATGTAGGTATCCTCCCGCTTGGCGCTCACGGGGAAGTATTTCTGCACGAACAGAGGCAGCTCCTTGGTGATGAAGTCGAAATAGTTCAGGCCGTACTTGGCATTGGTGTAAAAGCCGTTCTGGCCGGAAGGCATGACCACGGCCAGCCCCGCCTTTTCGGCAAATTCTTCGATGTTGGTGTGGCGCAGCCACATGGTATGGTCGTCCAGGGCTCCGTGGAGCAGGTAGAGCACCGGGAAGGGGTTCTGAGGAGCGTAGATATCCTCCAGAGAGGCCCCCACACAGTCGTTATCCCCCACGCCGGGCAGGAGAATGTCCACATCCACATGGTTCAGAAGGGCCTTGGAAAAAAAGTTGCATTTGTTCAGGATCATAGCTGTGTCTCCTTTGAGAAAGAATCAGGAAAGTCTGGTTTTTGAATGGCTTCCGGCGATCCCTCTGCAAGAATGCCCCACCGGAAGTGCAATTCGTCCGAAAAAAGCCCGGGGAGAACACGTGGGTCCTCCCCGGGTAGGTTCACAGGATCAGGACACGGCGGAATCCACGGCTTTCGGCACGGGCCTTCAGCCGGTTCATAAACGCCATACTGGGGGCGGGATGGCCCTCCAAATCCCCCCGGACCCCGAAGGGCCGGAAGCGGATGAGCTTCAGGAATACCTTCGACACGTCGCCCAATGTATCCGCAATGCCGTCCACGGTGGCCTCGGCATCCACATAGCCGGGCAGGCACACAACGCGGACCTCCTCCAGCTTGCCGGTATCATAGAGGTAGCGCAGATTCTGCTTCACGGTGTCGTTTTCCCCGCCGGTGAGGGCATGGAACACGCCGCCGTCCCAGCTTTTCACGTCCAGCATCACCCCGTCGCAGACCTCCATCAGCTCCGGGTATCGGCTCAGATCGATGGTGCCGTTGCTGTCCATCAGGCAGGTGAGCCCCGCCCCGTGGGCCAGCTTGAAAAGCGGCACCAGGAATTCCGGATACAGGGCGCATTCTCCGCCGGAGACGGTAATGCCCCGGATGAAGGGAATGCTCTCCTGCACCTTGGCGAACACCTGCTCCGGGGTCATTTCCGTGACCTTGGGAGAGGCATGATTGGGGCAGACGGCGATGCAGGTATCGCACTGGCAGCATTTTTCGCTGTCCCAGCAGACCTTTTTGTCCATGACGGTCAGCGCTCCCGCCGGGCACTGCTTCACGCACGCCCCGCAGTTCACGCACAGGCGCTGGGTCTCCGGGTTATGGCAGTAGGCGCAATGGATATTGCACTTCTGGAAGAAAATGGAAACCCGGTTTCCCGGCCCGTCCACAACACTGTATGGAAGGATCTTGTTGACCGGTGCGGAGATCATACGGAGCGGACCTTTCTGTCTTTCAGCCGGTTGAGCTTATAGTTGCTGCTGCCGTTAATGAGGTTGTCCTGAAGGACCACCTCGCCCTGGTTATACTTCTCCATTTCGCTGCGCTTGACCAGGTAGCCCGTGATCCGGACCATATCGCCGTCGGCGCCGTAAAAGGCACAGTACTTGTCTCCGATGGCGAAGGCACCCTTCACGATGTCCAGCAGGCCCGCAGGATTCCGCTCGGCGGTATTGTCGAAGGGGAAGATATCGCTGCAGCCCGTGGGGAAGAACCGGTGGAACCGGGCGGAGTGCCGCAGATGGTCCAGCAGGTTGGCAGGCTCATCGCCCACCGTAATCCGCACGCCGGAGGTCACACCCACGTCCGTGGACAGGCCCGCCTGGGCATGGAGATAGAAGTGGCCGCCGGAAACCTCGGAGTACACCGCCGGGAAGTGGGCCACAAAATCGGCAATGTAGGTCATGATGCGGTCCGCCAGATCGTCCGCTTCCTTGTCGGTGCCGTATTTCAGGCCCTTGTCCCGGAGCAGATAGTCTACACAGTCGCACAGGCCCGCCACGCCGTACATTCCCACAAAGCGCTCCCGCTCAATGAGGCCCTCCTGCACCAGGAAGTCCGTCTGGAAGAAATTGGACTTTTCCACCAGGAACCGGACACGGGCATTCATGTACTCGCCCAGGGTCTGGCAGGCATCGGGCAGCAGGTTGTCCATAAAATCATCGATGTCCTTGGCCATTTTGGCCAGCCGGGGCAGGACGATCCGGGACAGGGTGTAAGCGCCGCCCCGCAGGGGCAGGATGTTGTAGCAGGAGGAGATGCCGTAATCAAAGGAATAGGTATCCTTATGAGCCTTGTGGTTGCAGATCGCGGGGTTGCCGCATTTCAGGGAGCACAGGATGGCCGCCTCGGCGAAATCGTCGGGGGTAATGTCGGCATCGTATTTCAGGGACAGGTTGGGGGTGTCCAGCTGGAGCTTTTCCTCCAGCTTCAGAATGAGCCAGCCTGCACGGGTGGCCTCCGGGCCGATGTTGGCGTGGGAGTACGCATTGGCGATGACCCGGTTGATGTAGCCCAGGAACCGCTCCAGCTTGGGAAGGACCTCCTCATCGCTCAGCCCTTCCAGGAAGGGGTCGATGATCTTGTCCAGGTTGCCCAGATACACCGGCTTGGTGGTAATGGAGGGGATGTAGCAGTAGAGAACTTCCAATGCCCACAGAAGATCGTCCAGGGTCTTGGGCGGATCGATTTTCAGGAAGGCGCTGCCCTGCTTGACGAACTTGTCAAAGTCCACCATCACGTAGCGGGGACGGTAGGGTGCGTGGCCCTCGTTCATGTCGCACAGGGCCCCCCGCTCATAGAACTTCTGAAAATGCTCCGGAAGTTCCAGAACGTCCAGGGTGTCCTCGGCCTCATGGCACAGGGCATTGAGCTTCTGGTGGTAATTCAAGTGATTGGAAGTAATGGTATCGTAAATAGGATTTTGCATAATGATTATTTCGCCTGTTCTTTCTTTGCAGATTCTTCCTCGGCAGCCAGCTGAGCCTCAACCTCGTCCAGCTTTTCCAGGGCTGCGTCGATGTGGACACGGGTATACCGGCGAGCCAGTTCCTTGTCCCGGTTCTCAATGGCCTCCACGATCCGGCCATGCCACTTGATGGCATTTTCCGGACCGACCAAGTCATACTGCAAGGACTGGTGGCGCAGCAGCAGGCTGGTCAGGGTGTCGGAGATCTGCCGGATGAGGATGTTCTTGGTGCCCTTGGCGATCATCTCATGGAAGTTGTTATCCATGAGTTCAAAGTATTCCCGGTCATCGGCATTGCCGGCCATTTCCAGATAGTTCTGCTTCAGAATGGAAATATCCACCTTCCGGGCGTGCTCGATGAACAGCTCCACGTTGCAGCTGTCGAACATCCGCCGGAACTCCAGAACCATCCGCAGGGTCTTATAGTTCGGCGGATAGTACATGAGCCCTTCCAGAGAGCTGTCTTCCATTTTGTTGACATAGGTGCCGGAGCCCTGAATCTTCCGCAGAACGCCCAGAGAGCTGAGCTTCTCCACACCCTGGCGGACCGCCACCCGGCTCACATGCAGGTTCTTGCACATGGACTCCTCGGTGTCAATCCGCATACCGGGTTTCCATTCCTCAGACTCCAGTTTTTCGATGACATACTCGGATACTCGCTGGGATGCATTACTCATATAGCTCATAAATTTCGCCCGCTTTCCTTATAATTTGTGCAATTTCATTATATCAACAGTCTCATGGGGATTCAAGCTTTTTTTGCGGATTTTCTTAACTTTTTTGTCTTTCCCTCAGAGTTGGAGTAGGCCGCCAGGCCGAGCAGCGTGACCACATAGGGCAGGGCCATGAAAATTTCCGCAGGCAGATTCAGGGTCTGCAGCGTCACGGCCAGAGCGTTGGCCACGCCGAACAGGACGGAGGTCACAAAGGTGGGCAGCACAGCCGCATTGCCCAGATTCTGGGCAGCGATGGCCATGAAGCCACGGCCTGCGATCATGTCCCGTGCGAACCAGGACAGGTAGCCCATGGACATGAAGATGCCGCCCAAAGAAGTCACGGCGCCGCCGATGGCCAGGGTGATGTACTTGGTCCGGTTCACGTTGATGCCAACGCTGGCAGCGGCGTTCTCATTCTCGCCCACGGTCCGGATGCGAAGGCCCAGAGGGGTCTTGAAGATCAGGATGTACACGAAGATAGGCAGGATGAAGGCCACATAGGTCAGAATATTGTGGCCGGAGAGCACCTGACCCACCAGAGGGATGTCTTGAATCAGAGGAATGTCGATGTTGGGGAAGACCAGGCTGGGCAGGGACGTGGATGCGCCCTTCTCGCCGCACATCAGGTACATCAGGAACACGGTGCCGCCGGAGGCCAGGGTATTCAGGGCGATACCGGTCAGGGTGATGTTGGCGTGCAGCTTGTAGGTGAAGTAGCCCAGGGCCAGCATCAGCAGCACGCCGCCGACCATACCGGCCAGCAGGCCCACCCAGAGGTTCTGGGTAAAGGCGGAAGCAGCCATGCCGAAGAAGGCCGCAAAGAGCATACAGGCCTCAAAGGCAATGTGCAGCACGCCGCCCTGCTTGCAGATCAGTGCACCCATGGCGCCGAAGAGCAGCGGCGTGGTGATCCGGATGACGGAGTAAAGAAAGCTGGCAATAAATTCTGCATTGATGGTCATAGGTCACTCTGCCTCCTTTGCAGCCTGTTGATTCCGGAATTCCAGTTCCTTTTCCGCAGCCTTCACCATCATTCTGTGCTTCTGCTTGTAGAGGAACCGCTCAGCCACCACCAGCATGATGATAATGGCCTGGATGATGCTGACCAGCTCCACGGGAATATCCGTAGCACGGGCCAGGATGGCAGCGCCTTCCTTCACGTAGGCGTAGAAGAAGGCCGCCAGAGGCACCAGCTTGGGGTTATAACCGGCCATGATGCCCACCATGATGCCGTCGAAGCCCAGGCCGGTGTTGCCGGAATACTGGAAGCGGGTGTACATACTCAGCACTTCCACAGCGCCGCCCACGCCGGCCAGGAAGCCGCCGATGAGCTGGGACTTCATCAGGACCTTTTTCACGGGCATGCCGCAGTAGGTGGCGAAGTCGGTATTCTTGCCCACCACCCGAATTTCATAGCCGTTCTGGGAGCGGTACAGATAAATGTAGCTGAATACGATGACCACCAGGCCGATGATGAGGCCGGCGTGAATATCGGTCCGGGCAATGAGCTTGGGAATCTGCGCGGTGGCGTCGAACGTTGCGGAAGCATTGAAGCCTGCGTTGTTATCCCGCATGGGGTGGTTGATGAGGCCCAATGCAATGTACATACACACATAGTTCATCATCAGAGAGGAGACAACGGGCTTTGCGTTGAACTTCACATACATGATGGCGGGAATGGCCGCTGCGATCATACCGAACACGCCGCCTGCGATGCAGCACAGGGCGATGTGCAGAATGGTGTTGCCCGGATGGACATACACGGCGATAATCGTTGCACCCAGAGCGCCCACGGTGAAGCCGCCTTCCACGGCCATGTTGGTCTGGTTGGCAGAGAAAATGAAGCACACGGCAGCGCCGGTGAACAGCAGGGGAACCACCTTACTGACGACCTCGCCGAACCGGCGGAAGGTGGTCAGGGGTCCCACGATGAAGCTGGAGATAGACCCCATGGGGTCGTCACTGACCAGCAAAATGACCAGGAAGGCAAAGAGCAGGGCGATGATGGTGGCCATAACCACACGCAGCACGTTAAAGATCTGCTCGATCTCCTTGGCAGTTCTGATTTTCGGATTCTTACTCACAGTCCGCCACCTCCTTGACTTCTTCGGGGCTCATGGTCTTCACGCCCAGCATATACTCGCCCAGCTCTTCCTCCGTGACCTTAGAGGCGTCGGGGAAGTAGGCGGCAATGCGGCCGTTGTGCATGACGATCAGGCTGTCGCTGACCTCCAGCACCTCGTTCAGGTCGGCGCTGATGAGCAGCACACCTGCGCCGGCAGTCCGCAGGTCCACCAGACGGCGACGGATAAAGTCGCTGGCGCCGATGTCGATGCCACGGGTGGGCTGGTTCGCAACGATCAGGGAAGCGCCGGTGGTGAATTCCCGGGCGGTGACCACCTTCTGCATATTACCGCCGGAGAGCATCCGGATGGGCTGCTCCCGGTTGTCGCACTTGACGGTGTACTCCTTGATGAGGGCATCGGTATTTTCGTTGATGGCCTTCTGGTTCAGCAAAAGGCCCTGCTTGTAGGGGGGCTTGTAGTACCGGTCGGCAATGATGTTGTCGGCAATGGAGCCGTCGCCCACGATACCGTAGGTCATCCGGTCCTCGCTGATGTGGGCGATGCCCTTTTCCCGCAGCTGCCGGATGGAGCAATTCCGCACGTCCACCAGTTCCGGGGTGGCCTTCACGGTGCCTTCAAAATCCCGGTCCAGGCCGGTAATAATTTCGCTGATCTCCTTCTGGCCGTTGCCTTCCACACCGGCAACGCCGAGGATTTCGCCCCGGCGGATGCGGAAGCTCACGTCGTCGAGGATTTTCTTGGTACCGAGGATGTACTTGGTCACATGCTGCACGGACAGCACCGTCTCGCCCAAAGTATTCTTTTCCTTGTCGATCTCCATCACAATATCCCGGCCCACCATCATGCGGGAAATGTCCGCCTCGGTGACATCCGCCACATTGCAGTGACCGATGGTCTTACCGGCCCGCATGACCGTGACCCGGTCGCAGAGCTCCTTGACCTCGTTGAGCTTGTGGGAAATAAAGATGACGGTATAGCCCTGCTTTTTCAGGCCCTTCAGCTCCACAAACAGTTCTCTGGTCTCCTGAGGGGTCAGCACGGCGGTGGGCTCGTCGAGAATGACGATTTTGGCGCCACGGATCAGGACCTTCAGAATTTCCACCTTCTGCTTCTGTCCAACGGACAGATCCCGGATCTTGGCATCCGGGTCCAGGTCGAAATTGTACTTGGCGGCCGCTTCCCGGACCATCTTGGTGGCCGCAGCGGCATCATAGAAAATGCCGTCTTTCCTGGGCTCCATGCCGATAACCAGGTTCTCGGTGACGGTCAGGCTGGGAACCAGCATGAAGTGCTGATACACCATACCGATCCCCATTTTGATGGCGGCATTGGGGTTGTCGATATGGACTTCCTCTCCGTTCAGGAGGATCCGGCCTTCGTCGGGCTTCTCAACGCCGAAGAGGACCTTCATCAGGGTGCTCTTGCCGGCGCCGTTCTCGCCCACCAGTGCGTGGATCTCGCCCTCATTCACGGCGAGGGTCACATTTTCATTTGCAATAAAACCGTTGGAATATACCTTGCGGATGTTCTCCATTACGAGGATATTCTCTTTCATGTTCATCCTCCCAAACATAAAGTGTAACGTATCATCCGGCCGTTTCTCGGAAGAAAGGCAGGATGTGGGGCGGGACAGGCCCCATTTTCAAAAAGCAGGTCGTGCAAAGCAGGGGCATAGGGTCGAAAATTTCGCAAAATCCCCCGGC
This sequence comes from Clostridiales bacterium, assembly GCA_022770345.1. Lineage (GTDB taxonomy): Bacteria > Bacillota > Clostridia > Oscillospirales > Oscillospiraceae > Faecousia. Next base: position 21,077 of record JALEII010000021.1, read on the forward strand.
GAAGCTTTGTAAGAGCGGCGGCATGCCCCGCCCGCCCGAATTTCATACGCAGGAATGGCGGGGCGTATGGCTTCCCCTGGAGGGGAAGGCTTTTCCGGGTCCCGGCAGGTTTTGCGTCGATTTTTACCGCTCGAAAGTCCCGGGCCGGCGGGCGAGGTATGTCTCGCCCCTACAGTCAGAAACGATACTGCCTGCCGCCCGGAGGGAGCCTTTGCTCAGCGCCATGCCCCCGATTTGCACGTTGTTTTGTCCCATGCGGCACGTTGAGGAGTTGGGGCATGGCCCCAACTCCTGCGTACATTCCTTATATTTTTGATGTATAAGGGAAACTTACTTGGTTGCGGTTGCCAGGATGGCCTGCAGCTCGGCGTTGTCCATGCCGATGGCGGACTTGATTTCCAGCTTGCCGGCAGTGGCGTCGGCCTGGACCTGCTCGATCTGGGCCTTCATCTCATCGGAGAAGATGGTCTGGTAGTTGTCGTTGTCGGTAGCGATGCCCACAACGCCTTCCTGCAGGCCCCACTTCTCGTAGTGGCCCCACTCCAGAGTGCCTTCCAGCGCCATGCTCAGCAGCGTGCTGACGGTGACGTTGGCCTTCTTGTACATGGAGGTGCAGATGTTGGCGGCAGTGGTGGGATCGGTGGGCAGCAGCACGGTGTACTGGTCGGAGTCAACACCGATGGAGTACACGTTGCTCTCGGCGCAGCCGGCCAGAGTGCCCAGACCGGCAACACCGGCCACGGAGAAGATCACGTCAGCGCCCTGGTTGGCCTGAGCCACAGCCAGCTCCTTGCCCTTGGCGGTGTCCTTGAAGTCGCCGATCCAGGAGACCAGGATGTTGATGTCCTCGTCCACGGAGTGCACGCCCTGAATGTAGCCGATCAGGTAATCGTCCAGAGCGGTGTTCTCGCCGCCGCCGACGAAGCCGACAATCTTCTTGTCGTTGACCAGCTTGGCATCGCTGGTGGTCAGCAGGGCAGCGGCCACGCCGGCCAGGTAAGCGCCTTCATTCTGGCAGTGGTCCAGAGAAGCCACGTTGGGCAGGGACAGGTCGTCCTGTGCATCGTACAGGATGAACTTCTGATCGGGGTACTCCTTGGCAACGGTCTGCAGAGCTTCCTTCATGTTGGGGGTACCGGTGATGATGATGTCCCAATCGGGGTCCTCAGCGTACTCGGTGAAGGTGGGGACCTGCAGCGTCACATCGCCGCCCAGCTCCACGACCTTGGTCCGGAAGCCGTACTTGGCAGCGGCCTCCTGCAGACCCTCGTTGGACAGGTCGCAGATGGCGTGGTCGCCCAGGTTGGTGTTCACCACCAGCACGACGCCGATGTCGCTGGCCTTCTTGCCGAAGGCGGGCAGGATCTCATCGGAGCCGGTGGTCTCGCCGGAAGCGGCGGGCTCGGTGGTCTTGGTGTCGTTTGCAGCTTCCGTGCCCTTGGTCGTGTTGGGCTCGGTCTTGGCGCAGGCGGCCAGAGCGAACACCATAACCACAGCCATCAGCAGGGCCAGGATCTTGGTTGCTTTCATTTCTATTTCCTCCTAAAAATTCTCTATATTTTCACCCGGGATTCCCGGATAAAAACCAATGTTGGTTACGCTTCCTTCGCCCGGAACTCCGTCCGGTTCTCCGGTCGGCACAAGGGGATGAGATGAGCCTTGCAGAACTTGCTGGATGCCTGCAGCACAGGTCCCGTGCAGAACATGGCAATCAGCGTTCCCACGCCCCAAGCGGCACCCAGCAGGATACCCGGCAGGGTCAGGACCACGTCCTGAATGATCTTCGCCAGACCAACGCTCATGTGGAATTTCTCCCGGCAGTACATCACGATGCCTTCCATGGCGCCCAGGCCGCAATCCACGGCCACATAGAGTCCCAGTCCTATGCCCATGCAGGCGGTTCCCGCCAGGGAAATCAGGATGCGGATGACGAGATTCATCTCCGCAATGTTCATCTGCGCGAACATGGGGGTGAACAGATTCACCCAGGGGCCAATGGTAAACACGCACAGGACGGTCCCGATATTAATGTAGGACCGTTTCAGGAAGAACAGCGCCACCAGCAAAACGATGTTTGCCAGCATATTGGCGTCGCCGTAGGTAATGTTCAGGAGCAGGTGTAGCCCATCCGAGAAGGTTGCCATGGCTCCGGAGCCGAGATCTGCTGCATAAAACAGTGCCGTTCCGGCAGAGGAGATGGCCAGTCCTAATTCAATGAGCAGGATGTTTACAAAAAGTCGTATTATCTTTTTTGGGGTATTCACGTCACGCGGTCCTTTTCTCTTCAAATTTGATGCGTCTTTCACTTCGCTAACCATTATAAAACCCGTCAATTTCTTTGTCAATACGGGGTAATGCACAAAAAACCGACCTCGTTTTTGTGCAGGTCTACCAAAGTTGAATTTGGAGGTTGTAATATGAATTTGAAGGTGCTATAATGCGTTTATGGGGAAACCTGTCCCCGGATACCATTCACCCTTATCCTGTATAGTTTGAATAATTATAAGGAGGAACCGATCATGCCTGAAACCGATAACCTGATGCACCATATTAAATGCGCCCCCGGCCAGCTTGGCAAGTACGTCATCCTGCCCGGCGACCCCGGCCGTGTGGAGAAGATCGCCGCATTCCTGGAGAACCCCCACCACGTCCAGACCTACCGGGAGTACACCACCTGGAACGGCACCCTGGAGGGCGAGACCGTCACCGTCATGTCTACCGGCATGGGCGGCCCCAGCACCGCCATCGGCGTGGAAGAGCTGAAGAAATGCGGCGCAGAAATCCTGATTCGTGTGGGCACCTGCGGCGCCATCGACCCGACGCTGGTCCCCGGCACCCTCATCATCCCCACCGGCGCCATCCGGAAAAGCGGCACCGGCCGGGAGTATGTGCCCGTGGAGTACCCCGCCGTACCCAATTTCGACCTGGTCATGGAGCTGAACGCCGCCGCCAAGCGGCTGGGCTACCCCAGCGTCAACGGTATCGTGGAGTGCAAGGACAGCTACTACGGCCAGCACGCCCCGGAGACCATGCCCTGCGAGGACGAACTGCGCTCCAAGTGGAAGGCCTGGCAGCGGGCCGGTGCCATCGGCAGTGAGATGGAGAGCGACACGCTGTACCTGGTGGCCGGTATCCGCCGGATGAAAGCCGCCACCGTGCTGCTGCTGTGCCGGAACCGGGAGCGGGAAGCCCTCACCGGCCAGACCGATACCTGCTGGGATACCGCCCACGCCATTGAAACCGCCATTGAAGCCATCCGCAGCATCATCCGTAAGGAGAAGGAAGGGAAATAAGTCCTTTCCGATCTCCAAAGACATAGACCTCCCTCAAAGGAACACCCCCGGCCAATCCGGCCGGGGGGTGTTCCTTTTATGATAAGTGAAGGGCAAGGGAAAAGCCGTCCCCTAAGCGCATAGGTGTCAGTCCTTCTGAGATTCGCCTTCCCTGGGGGAAGGCGAATCTCAGAAAAATCGGTATCCTTCTACGCTATCCAACCGTACACCCCCTCCGTCACCTTCGGTGACACCTCCCCCTACACAGGGGAGCCTTACGCTCCGCCGGTTTCAGCGTATGGAAATCGTGCGCATCGGGGCGTGCCGCCGCCCCTACGGTGCCACGCCGGAAGGAGTACAGGAATTCGAGCCTGTCCAGTCGGGAGAGATTACCCCTCCGGGAGGACAGCGGTCTTTTTTTCACCCTGCTGTGCTTTCTGCTTCTTCACACAGTAGAAGTAGCAGGGCACCAGGAACAGGTCTGCCAGGACCCAGGCTGCCGGGCTGGCGTAGCACACGGCGGTGAAGCCCAGCACAGGCACCAATCCCAACGCCACGCCGCCCCGGGCAATCATCTCGAACACGCCCGCAATGACTGCCAGGTTGGAATAACCCAGCCCCTGAATGGCGAACCGGAACAGATTCACGCCCATCAGGGCCGTGTAGAACGCTGCATTGGTCACCAGCAACTCCCGGGCCAGCGGCAGGATCTGCGCTGCAGAATCCATGTCCTTGGAATCCAGGAACAGTCCGGACATGGGCGCTCCGCCGAAATACATGGCTGCCAGAGCCACCAGTGCGTAGAGGGTCCCCAGAATGGCGCAGTGCTTCACGCCGGTGTTCACCCGGTCCAGCTTCCCGGCGCCCAGATTCTGCCCGGCGTAGGTGGCAGCGGTGGTGCCCATGGCGTCATAGGGGCAGGCGAACAGGTTGATGACCTTTCCGGAGGCAGTGACGGCGGCCATGGCCACGGACCCCAGACCGTTGACGGCGGTTTGCAGCAGGATAGAACCGATGGCCGTCACGCTGTACTGCAGACCCATGGGCAGCCCCATCACCAGCAGCCGCCGGGCAAAATAGCGCTGAAATTTCAGATTTTCCTTTTCCAGATGGAGCATGGGAAACCGTTTTGCCATGTACACAAGGCACAAAATGCCGGAAATCAGCTGGCTGACCAGGGTGGCCCAACCCGCACCGGCCACGCCCATTTTCAGCGTCACCACGCACAGAAGGTCCAGGCCCACGTTCAGCAGGCTGGAAAAAATCAGGAAAAACAGCGGTGTGCGGCTGTCCCCCAGGGACCGGAGGATGCCGGAGAGCAGATTGTAGAGCATGGTGGCGGGAATGCCCAGGAAAATCAGGAAAATATAGTCGTAGGCATACCGGAACGTATCCGCCGGGGTGTTCATGGCGGTCAGGATCCCTCCGCAGGCCAGGGTCGTCACCAGGGTGACGAGGATGGCGATGCCGCCGCCCAGCCAGATCATGTTGCCCACGAAGGAGCGCAGACCGTCGAAATCCTTTTCCCCGAATTTCTGAGCCACAGGGATGGCGAAGCCGGCGCAGACGCCGTTGCACAGGCCCAGCACCAGAAAGTTGATGGAGTTGGTGGAGCCAACCCCGGCCAGGGCCTCGTTGCCCAGGAAGTTGCCCACCACCACGGTGTCCACCATGGAGTAGAACTGCTGGAACAGGAGACCCAGCAAAAGCGGCATCATAAAGGAGAGCAGAATGGGCATGGGCGTCCCGACGGTCATATCCCGAACGTTGTTTTTTGGCATATTTTGAACCTCTCTTTCGGAGACGGAATCAATATTTTACGGCGAAGCACTGCCTCCTCTGTGCAGAGGAGCTTTCGCCCCACCGGAAGTCATCTCAATCAAGTTTGGACTTTCCTTCCTTTGAGCGCACATATTAGCACCAAATTTTTCTCCTGTCAAGCACGGAAAAATCCATAAAAAAGTACCGCTGTGAAGGCTCACAGCGGTACTTTTTGCCGTAATGTTTATTTTGCGCGGGTGCCGAAGTTCACGGAAGTATCGCCCTGCTCGTTGACGCCGAACTCGTAGTCCTTGCCGGGCAGGACAGCGTTCATAACGATGCCCACCAGAGCCGCCACGGCCAGGCCGGACAGGCTGATGGTCACAGAGCCAACGTTGAAGCTGATGGCACCGGCGGCGCTGTTGCTGACGCCGATCGCCAGGCCCATGATCATTGCCGCAATGAGCACGTTGCGGCTCTTGGTGAAGTCCACATGGTTCTCCACCACGTTCCGCACGCCCACGGCGGAGATCATGCCGTAGAGCACCAGGCTCACACCGCCCATGGTGGCTGCGGGCATGGCCCGGATGATGGCGGAGAACTTGGGGCAGAAGGACAGGACCGCCGCAAAAATGGCGGCCAGACGGACGACCTTCGGGTCGTAGACCTTGCTCAAAGCCAGCACGCCGGTGTTCTCGCCGTAGGTGGTGTTGGCGGGGCCGCCGAACAGGGAGGCCACGGTGGTGGCCAGGCCGTCGCCCAGCAGGGTCCGGTGGAGGCCCGGGTCAGCCACGAAGTTCTTGCCCACGGTGGAGGAGATGGCGCAGATGTCGCCAACGTGTTCCATCATGGTGGCCAGGGAGATGGGCATGATGGTGATAATGGAGGTCACCAGCAGGCTGCCATCGAAGTCCTTGCCGAAGATGGACAGGGCGGTGTTGTTCCAGACCACCGGCAGGCCGATCCAGTCAGCCTCGCCCACCAGCTGGGCAAGATTTGCACGGGCGGCAGGGTCCACAATCATGGCGAACACATAGGAGCCCACCACGCCCAGCAGGATGGGGATAATCTTGATCATGCCCTTGCCGAAGATGTTGGCGATGACCACAATGAGGATGGCCACCAGGGCGATCCACCAGTTGTTGGCGCAGTTATTCACGGCAGAGTTGGACAGGGTCAGGCCAATGCAGATGATGACCGGGCCGGTGACGATGGGCGGGAAATAGCGCATAACCTTCTTTGCACCGAAGATCTTGAAGAGCAGGGCCACGGCTAAGTACACGAGACCCGCACAGGCCACGCCGAAGCAGGCGTAAGGCAGCAGGGCGTCGTTGGTGGAGCCGTCGGCCATGGTGCGGATGGCGTTGTAGCCGCCGATGAAGGCGAAGGAAGAACCCAGGAAGGCGGGGACCTTCCGGCCGGTGATCAGGTGGAACAGGAGGGTGCCGATGCCGGCGAAGAACAGGGCCGTGGCCACGTCCAGACCGGTCAGGGCAGGCACCAGGACCGTTGCGCCAAACATGGCGAACAGGTGCTGGACGCCCAGCAGGAGCATCTTGGGGGTACCAAGGGAGCGGGCGTCATAGACCGCTTCGGTGGTTTTTTCGGGTTTTGCCATAAAAAAACATCCTTTCTCTACCGTGCCGTCGGGCCGTCGGGAAAGGAGAAACCGATTCCGTAAAAAGGGAAACACTTACTCCGAAATGACTGCCGTCCGGGCAAAAAAATCGGAGGAAAGTACCAGAGCCGTGAAGTTCAGCATCGTGTATCTCCTCCTTTCCGTGTGGGGTTCGCTTGAGTGGTAGTATATCGCTTTTTCCGGAAAAAAGCAAGGAAAAATGTGCTTTTTCAAAGGAAAAGAATACCGGATTCCGACGTAAAATTTTGTTCATATTTCACAAGCGGCGCAGCGTCTGCCGGGACGGATGAGGGGCGGTAGGCACGATCGATCGTGAATGCAGGGGCGGCGGCATGCCCCGATGCGCACGAATTTCATACGCAGAAGCGGCAAAGCAGACGGGGCCTGCCGCCGCCCCTACAAAGTTCCACCGGAAGTGCGGTGCTCGTCAGCGAGACCCCCGCTCCCCCTCTTTTTCCTTTTCACTTATATATTGACAAATCCCCTTGGTTCTGCTATACTCTCGATTAGTTCAAAAATGAACAAAAGGAGCGTGACCCCTATGACCCCTATCCACTGGGACACTGTGACTCGCCTGCGGCGGCTCTATGCCCAGGCCATGGACCCGGTCTGCCGCCGGTTCGGCCTCACTGCCAACGAAATGGGCGTGCTGCTGTTCCTGGCCAATAACCCCCAATACACCCGTGCCGCCGACATCGTGAATGTCCGGGGCATCGCCAAAAGCCATGTTTCCGCCGCCGTTTCCGCCCTGGAAAAGCGGGGGTGGTTGGCTCAGGAGCCGGACGTTGGGGACCGGCGGAGCATGAAGCTGACGCTGCTCCCCGACAGCCGGGCGGCTGTGGCCGCCGGGCAGGACCTGCAGCGCCGCTTTGGCAGCGCCGTTTTCGAGGGATTTCCCAGGGATGAACAGGAAAAAGCCCAGCTTCTTCTGAAAAAAATCAACGAAAATCTGGATAAAATTGCAAAGGAGCAGCCTTTCCATGCGTGAACTTCTGAAATTCCTCGTCTGCTTTCTCGCAGGCATCGGTGCCGGTCTGGGCACGGGCTTTGCGGGCATGAGTGCCGCTGCCGTCATCAGCCCCATGCTCATCACCTTCCTGGACATGGACCCCTACATGGCTGTGGGCATCGCCCTGGCCTCCGATGTGCTGGCCAGCGCCGCCAGTGCCTACACCTACGGCAAAAACAAAAATCTGGATATCCGCAACGGCCTGGTGATGATGTTTACGGTGCTGGCCTTCACACTGGTGGGCAGTTGGGTATCCAGCAAGGTCCGGAGCACCACCATGGGCAGCTTTTCCACCTTTATGACATTGCTTCTGGGTGTGAAATTCATCGTCAAGCCGGTAATGACTACGAAAGAGGCCATGGCAACCGTCAGCAAGGAAAAACGCCTGATCCAGAGTGTCGTCTGCGGCATTCTGATTGGCTTCATCTGCGGCTTTATCGGTGCCGGCGGCGGCATGATGATGCTGCTGATTCTGACCAGCGTACTGGGCTATGAGCTGAAAACCGCCGTGGGCACCAGCGTGTTCATCATGGCCTTCACGGCCCTGACCGGCTCCATCAGCCATTTCGCCATCGGCGGCGCTCCGGACTGGACGGCGCTTGTGTACTGCATGGCCTCCACCCTGCTCTGGGCGCAGATCGCCGCCCGATTTGCCAACAAAGCCCAGCCCAAGACCCTGAACCGTGCCACCGGTGTGGTGCTGGTCATTCTGGGCGTAGTCATTCTGGTGGTGAATACGTTCTTCAAGTGAGCGATGCCCCGATGGGGCGAAATCTCCCGGCGGAGACTGTATGGGCGGGGCATGCCGCCGCCCCTACAAACAAAATCGGGGTGCATACAAAACCCACAGCCCTCCTGGGAATCAGGAGCGCTGTGGGTTTTCTTTATCTTTTTCGCGTCATGGGCTGGCATTGGTCCTGAATGAGCAGCAGGTCCGAAAGGATGGAATTGGAGATTAGGAACCCCTTGGGGGTCAGATACCAACGGCCGTCCATGGTCTTATTGGCAAAGCCGTTCATGCGGCACTTTTCCAGAGACGCTTCCAGGGGCGCAAAGGGCAGCAGATACTGCTTTTCGTACTCGCTGCCCTGAATGCCCACGGTGGTCCGCAGCCGGGTGGTCAGGTACTCCCCGGCCCGCTCCCTGGGGGGAATCTGCTGGATGTCCGCCAGAATGGACCCGCCGGTCTTCATGGCGAAAATATAGGCGTCCAGGTCCCGGACGATGTCAAACCGCTTTCCGGCAAAATCCGAGCTGGCCCCCGGGCCGAAGCCCAGGTACTCCCCACCCATCCAATATTTCATATTATGCCGGGACAGGAGGCCCTTCCGGGCAAAATTGGAGATTTCATACTGCCGGAACCCATGGGCCTTGAGAATTTCCACGGCGGACAGGTACATATCCGCTTGCGTGTCGTCGTCGGGCAGCTTCAGGAGGTCCTGATAGCCGTACATGGGGGTGTTCGGCTCGATTTTCAGGCCGTAGCAGCTCATGTGCTCCGGGTTGATGGCCAGAACGTGCTGCAAGGTCTTTTCCCAGTCCGTCAGGGTCTGGCCCGGCAGGCCGTACATCAGGTCCAGAGACAGATTCTTGAAGCCCGCCTTCCGGATGCGCTGGACGGCGGAAAGGACCTGGGCATAATTATGGGGACGGCCCAGCTTCTTCAGCATTTCGTCGTTGTCGTTCTGGACCCCAAGGCTCACCCGGTTGAAGCCCTCTCCCCGGAGCCGCCGGAGCAGCTTGTCGGAGATGGAATCCGGGTTGGCTTCAAAGGTAATTTCCGCATCGCCGGTCACGTCGAAATATTTCCGCACGGCGGAAAGAATGGTCGCCAGACCGTCGCCTCCCAGATAGCTGGGGGTACCGCCGCCGAAGTACACGGTATCGACCTTGTAGCCGGGGGCCAGCTGCCCCGCCTCTTTGATATGGGCGCAGACGGCGTTGATGTAGGCATCCATCCGCTTGTCGTCCTTGCAGGCCAGGGAATAGAAATCGCAATACTGGCACTTGCTGCGGCAAAAGGGGATGTGCACATAAATGCCAAGGGGTATTTTTTCTTTTCTACCAAGTAAGGGCATGGAAATTCCTCCCGAAAAATCAATCGTCGTCCAGCTTCAGCACCGCCATGAAGGCCTCCGAGGGGACCGACACGGTGCCGAAGGTCCGCATCCGTTTTTTGCCTTCCTTCTGCTTTTCCAGCAGCTTTTTCTTCCGGGTAATGTCGCCGCCGTAGCACTTGGCCAGCACGTCCTTCCGGAGGGCCTTGATGGTCTCCCGGGCAATAATTTTTCCGCCGATGGCCGCCTGGACGGGAATCTCGAACTGGGCTCTGGGGATGTTGTCCTTCAGCTTTTCGCAAATTTTTCTGGCTCTGGGGTAGGCGTTGTCCGCAAAGAGGATGAAGCTCAGAGCGTCCACAATGTCGCCGTTGAGCAGAATGTCCAGCTTTACCAGGCGGCTGGGCCGGTAGCCAATCATCTCGTAGTCCAGAGAGCCGTAGCCCCGGGTCCGGGATTTCAGGGCATCAAAAAAGTCGTAAATAATCTCGTTCAGGGGCATTTCGTAGTGCATTTCCACCCGGTTGGCATCCAGATAGACCATGTTCTTGAACTCGCCCCGGCGGGAGGTACAAAGGTCCATGATGTTGCCCACATATTCCTGAGGAGCCATCAGATTGGCCTTCACGAAGGGTTCCTCCGCCAACTGAATTTCCATGGGGTCCGGGTAGTCCAGGGGGTTGGCCACCATGATGACCTCCCCGTTGGTTTTCGTGACCCGGTAAACCACGTTGGGGGCGGTGGTAATGAGGTCCAGGTTGTATTCCCGTTCCAGCCGCTCCTGAATAATTTCCATGTGCAGCAGGCCCAGAAAGCCGCAGCGGAAGCCGAAGCCCAGGGCGATGGAGCTTTCCGGTTCATAGACGAAGGAAGCGTCGTTGAGCTTCAATTTTTCCAGAGCGTCCCGCAGGTCCTGATATTTGGCCCCGTCGGCGGGGTACACGCCGGAATAGACCATGGGCTGCACCGCCCGATAGCCGGGCAGGGGCTCCGGAGCGGGATTTTCCAGACCCGTCACCGTGTCGCCCACGCGGGTATCGGAAACGGTTTTGATGGAAGCGGTCAGATAGCCCACCTCGCCGGCGCCCAGAGAATCCCGGGGGGTCAGGCCCAGAGGATTCATGGTACCCACCTCGACCACTTTGTACACAGCACCGGTGGCCATCATTTTGATGTCCATGCCGGTGGTCAAAGTTCCCTCTTTGACCCGCAGGTACACGATGACGCCCCGGTAGGAATCATACTGGCTGTCGAAAATCAGCGCCTGCAGGGGGGCCGTGCGGCTTCCCGTAGGTGCCGGGACCCCGGAGACGATTTTTTCCAGCACCGCATGGATGTTGATGCCGTTTTTGGCGGAAATTTCCGGGGCATCCTCCGCTTCCAGGCCGATGATGTCCTCAATTTCCTGCTTCACTTCTTCCGGACGGGCGGAGGGCAGGTCGATCTTGTTGATGACCGGCAGAACTTCCAGCCCGGCGTCCGTGGCAAGGAAGGTGTTGGCCAATGTCTGGGCCTCCACGCCCTGGGAAGCGTCCACCACCAGCACCGCGCCCTCGCAGGCGGCCAGGGACCGGGAGACTTCATAGCTGAAGTCCACATGGCCCGGGGTGTCGATGAGGTTCAGGTCGTAGGTCTCCCCGTCGTCGGCGGTATAGGTCAACTGCACCGCCCGGGCCTTGATGGTAATGCCCCGCTCCCGCTCCAGGTCCATGGAGTCGAGGATCTGGTCCTCCATCTCCCGGCGGTCAATGGCGTTGCATGCCTCCAGCAGCCGGTCGGCCAGGGTGGATTTTCCATGGTCAATG